>DATFRE010000586.1:0-23621 GCA_035263545.1 Dongiaceae bacterium | reverse complement strand
GCGGGCGCCGATGTGCTGGTCGCCGGCACGGCGACCTTCACCGGCGGGCCGGCGGCCTACGCCGAGAACATCCGGCGCCTGCGCCAGCCCGCCCGCCAGCCTGCCTGAGATGCCGCGCGACTTGGGCAGCCCGATGAAAGGCACCTGGCGGCGCCGCTATCGCCGTCTGCTCGATCTGCCACCCGGCATGCTGCGTGGACGCATCCTCTATCGGGCCAAGCTGCCGATCTTCGCCGGGGGCCTCTACGACCGCCTGCTGCTCGGCCGGCATGCGCCGAAGCTGGCGGCACTCCCCGCCGATCGCTGGCCGGCAGATCCCGCCCGCGGGCGCGAGATCGCCACCGGGAGCTTCCACCTCGGCCATCAGACGATCCGCGAGCCCGTGCCGCTCGGCCGGCCCATCGGCGCCGACGAGGATTGGCGCATCGCCTTCAACAGCTTTGCCTGGCTCGCCGATCTCATGGCACTGGGAGCGCCGGCAGCGCCGGTGGCGCTGGCTTTCGTCGAGCGCTGGCTGGCAGAGAATCCGCGCTGGGAGGCGCTCGCCTGGCGCCCCGATATCATCGGCCGGCGTCTTTCTGCCTGGCTCGCCCAGCCCCTGCTTCTGGCGGCGGGCGGCGATGCGGCCCTCGCGCTGAAGATCGCCGAGGCCGTCGAGCGCCAGACGCGCCATCTCGCCCACGCCTTGCCGGCGGGGCTCGCCGGCCAGGCGCTGCTCGCCGCCGTCAAGGGCCTGATCCTGGGCGCCCTCGCGCTGGGCCATGAGGGGATGCTGGCGGTCGGCCTGAAGCAGCTCGCCCGGACCCTGCCCCATCAGCTCCTGGCGGATGGCGGCCATATCGAGCGAAGTCCCGCTTTGCAGCTTTCGGCACTCCGCGACCTCTGCGATCTGCGCATCGCGCTGGAGGCCGCCGGGCGTCCCGTGCCCAACGAGCTCGCCCTCGCCATCGCGCGCATGGCACCGGTGCTGCGCATGTTCCAGGCCGGCGATGGCGGGCTCGCCCTCTTCAACGACAGCGATGAAGGGCCGGCGGGCGCGGTCGATCTCACCTTGCTGCGAGCCGATGCCAAGGCAAAGCCCCTGGCGAGCGCGCCGCAGAGCGGCTTCCAGCGTCTCGCCGCGGGCTCATCGGTGGTGCTGGTCGATGCCGGGCGCCCGCCACCCCCGGGCCTCGATTCCCACGCCCATGCCGGCACCCTTAGCTTCGAGTTCTACCACGGCAAGGAGCGGGTCATCGTCAATTGCGGCGCGCAGCCGGCCGAGGGCGACTGGCTGCTGGCCCAGCGGGCGACCGCGGCCCATTCGACCGTGACGGTCGACGATACCAACAGCAGCGCCCTCATGTCCGACGGCCATGGCCTGGCGCGCCGGCCCATGGAGGTCGTCGCCCGGCGCGAGGAGGCGGAGGGCAATCTCTGGCTCGAGACCAGCCATGACGGTTATCAGCCGAATTACGGCCTCGTCCATCATCGTCGGCTCTATCTCAGCGCCGACGGCGCCGATCTGCGCGGCCATGACCGGCTCGAGGGCAGCGGGGGCAAGCGCTTTACGCTCAGCTTCCACCTGCATCCCGCCGTGAACGCCAGCCTCGCCCAGGACAGGCAGGCGGTGCTGCTGCGCCTGCCGAGCGGCGCCGGCTTCCGGCTGCGCTGCCAGGTGGTGGGCGGCACCATCGGCGGCGCGCCCGGCGAAGTCGCGCTTGCCGAGAGCATCTATCTGGGACGGCCCGGCGAGCGCCGGCGCAGCCAGCAGGTGATGGTGACCGGCGAGCTCTCCGGCGCCGGCCTCGAGGTCAAATGGCAGCTCTCGCGGGAGAGCCGGCGGAAGTAGCCTCTATTTCGGTGCGAGACGCAGGGCACCGTCGAGGCGGATCACCTCGCCATTGATGAGCGCGTTCTCGATGATATGCAGCACGAGGCGCGAGACCTCATGGGCATGGCCCAGGCGCTGCGGGAAGGGCACGGACTCGCCCAGTGCCTTCTGGATATCCGGCGGCAGGGTCAGCATCATCGGGGTGGCGATCAGGCCGGGTGCGATCGCATTGACACGGATGCCGCTGCGGGCGAGGTCGCGTGCCGCCGGCAAGGTGAGGCCGACGATGCCGGCCTTGGAGGCGGCATAGGCGGCCTGGCCGATCTGGCCCTCATAGGCGGCGACGGAAGAGGTCGAGACGATGATGCCGCGCTCGCCATCGGCGAGCGCCGCGAGCTTCGCCATCTCGGCGGCGGCGAGCCGTATCATGTTGAAGGTCCCGATCAGATTGACCTCGATCACCTTGCTGAACTTCTCCAGCGGCAGCGGGCCGTCCTTGCCGAGAATGCGGCCGGGAACAAGGATGCCCGCGACATTGACCAGGATCCGGGCGGCGCCATGGGCCTTGGTGGCGGCGGCGACCGCGGCCTCGGCGCTGGCCGCGCTCGCGACGTCGCATTCGAGGCCGAGCCCGCCGATCTCCTTGGCGACGGCCTCGGCAGCCTCGCGGTTGAGGTCGAGGACCGCGACCTTCGCCCCGGCCCGTGCCAGATGGCGCGCCACATCGGCGCCGATGCCCGAGCCGCCGCCGGTGACAATGGCCGCCTCGCCCTTGATTTCCATGCTCCGCTCCTCCTTGAAAGGGGCGGCCTTCTTAGCAGACGGGCGGGACCTTGCGAAGCCGGAGGCCCGGGGCCAAGTAAGCGCCATGACCAGCCGCGAGCTGACGGTTCCCGAGATCGAGAAGCTGAGCCGCGACCAGGCGACGACCGAACGCGAGTTCTGGCGCAAGCTCCGCCGCCATGCCCGGCGGATCCCTTTCGCCGATCAGCTTCTTGCCGCCTATTACTGCGCCATCGACCCGGCGACGCCGCTCAGGGCCCGCGCCGTGCTCTATGGCGCGATCGCCTGTTTCATCCTGCCCATCGACGTGATCCCCGACTGGATCGTCGGGCTCGGCTTCACCGACGATGCCGCGGTGCTCGCCGCCGCGCTGCGCAGCATCCTGCCCCATATCAAGGACCGCCATCGCGACCGCGCCCGCCAGGCCATCGACCGACTCGCGGGCGAATAGCCCTTTCTTGCCTCTCCGGCTACGAAGCGCGGGAGAGGGACAATTTGGCCCGCTTCGCGAGCTGGGATTCGCGCCGGGCGATGTAGATGGCGGAGCCGGCGATGATGGCCGAGCCGATCCAGGTCCAGCGGTCGGGAATCTCGGCGAAGGCGAAATAGCCGATCAGCGATGAGAAGATCATGCGGCCGTAGTCATAGGGCAGCACGGCGGAGGCTTCCGCCCCGCGCAGCGCCCGCACATAGCAAAGATGACCGAGGGAGCCGGCGAAGCCCATGCCGACGAGAAAGAGCCAGATCGAGACCGGGGGCGTCTGCCAGACGAAGAGCGCCGGCGCCAGCGACATGGGCGTCATCAGCAGCACCATATAGGTGACGATGGCGTTGGCCGGTTCCGTGCGCGAGAGGTGCTTCACCATCAAGGTCGTGGCGGCATTGAGGGCGGCGGAGCCGATCATCAGCAGCATGCCGATATTGAACGAGGCAGCCCCCGGCCGGACGATGACGAGCACGCCGCAGAACCCCAGGATCGTGGCGCTCCAGCGCCGGATGCGAACCTTTTCGCCCAGGACGAGGGCGGCCCCCATCGTGGTGAAGAGAGGGGCGGTAAAGCTCAAGGCCACCGCGAGGGAGAGCGGCAGCAAAGCCAGCGCCGAGAAGGACATCATCATGGAACTGAGCCCCACGGCGGTGCGCCAGAAGTAAAGCTTGAGGCGGCCCGTCCTGAGCCCGGCGAGGCCGGAGCGGAAGAGCCAGGGCAGCATGAAGACCAGCCCGAAGAGATTGCGGAAGAAGGTGATCTCCAGGGGATGCATGGTTTGGGTCAGGTAGCGGATCTGGGCGTTGAGGCAGGAGAAGAAGAGGCCCGACCCCAGCATCCATAAGACCGCCTGAACGAACTCGCCGCCCTGCCCCGCCCTGACGAAAACCTTCATGCCCAGCGCTTCCCCTGGGACCAGCATAGCGCGATGCGGAAGGCGCTTGCCAGCGGCGCGCCGGCCCTATTTCATCTGCCGGCGAAAGGGGCCGGGAAACAAGATCGAATTATGACCGAACCGCTGTGGCGCCCATCGGCCGCGCGCATCGCCGCTGCCAATCTCACCCGCTTCTGCCGGCGGGTGGGCCAGAAGGACATGGCCTCTCTCTACCGTTGGTCCATTGCCGAGCCCGAGGCCTTCTGGCGCGCGATGTGGGATTTCGGCGGGGTGATCGGCGAGGGCCCGGGACGGATCGGCATCGAGAATCCGGGCAGGATGCCCGGGGCGCATTTCTTCCCCGAGGCGAGGCTCAACTATGCCGAGAACCTGCTGCGCCGGCGCGACGATGCGGATGCGCTCGTCTTCTGGGGCGAGGACAAGGTCAGGCGCCGCCTCTCCCACCGCCAGCTCCATGACCTGGTCTCGCGTCTCGCCCAGGCAATGCGGGCCGCCGGCATCGGCCCGGGCGACCGGGTCGCGGGCTTCGTTCCCAATATGCCCGAGACCATCGGCGCCATGCTGGCGACCTCGAGCCTGGGGGCGATCTGGTCCTCATGCTCGCCGGATTTCGGCGTGCAAGGCGTCCTCGACCGCTTCGGCCAGATCGCGCCCAAGCTGCTGATCACCGCCGACGGCTATTGGTATGGCGGCAAGAGCTTCGATTCCCTGGCTCGGATCGGCGAATGCCTGGCCCAGCTTCCCAGCGTCGAGCGGGTGGTCGTGCTGCCCTATCTGGCCGAGGCGCCCGATGTCGCAAAGCTGCCCAAGGCCGTGCGGCTTGCGGATTTCATAGCCCCCTACCCTGCCGGCGCGATCGACTTCGCGCGCCTTCCCTTCAACCATCCGCTTTTCATCATGTATTCCTCGGGCACGACCGGCGTGCCGAAATGCATCGTGCATGGCCAGGGCGGCACGCTGCTTCAGCATCTGAAGGAGCATATGCTCCACAGCGATATCAGGAGCGGCGACCGCCAGTTCTACTTCACGACCTGCGGCTGGATGATGTGGAACTGGCTGGTCTCGGGCCTCGCCGCGGGAGCGACCCTGCTGCTCTATGACGGCTCGCCTTTCCATCCCGACGGCAACGCGCTCTTCGATTTCGCCCAGACCGAGCGCTGCACCTTCTTCGGCACCTCGGCGAAGTTCATCGATGCCTGCCACAAGGCGGAGCTGAAGCCCAAGGCCACCCATGATCTCGTGCCGCTGCGCACGCTCGCTTCCACCGGCTCGCCGCTGGTGCCGGAGAGCTTCGACTATGTCTACGCCAGCATCAAAGACGATCTCTGCCTCTCCTCCATTTCCGGCGGCACCGACATCGTCTCATGCTTCGTGCTGGGCGATCCCACCGGGCCGGTCTGGCGCGGCGAGATCCAGTGCCGCGGCCTTGGCCTCAAGGTCGAGGTCTGGAACGACGAGGGAAAGCCCGCGGTGGGCGAGAAGGGTGAGCTTGTTTGCGCCGCGCCCTTCCCCTGCATGCCCGTGGGGTTCTGGAACGACCCCGACGGGCAGAAATACTTCAACGCCTATTTCGCGCGCTTCCCCGATGTCTGGTGCCATGGGGACTATGTCGAGCTCACCGAGCATGGCGGCATGATCATCTATGGCCGGTCCGACGCGGTGCTGAATCCCGGCGGTGTGCGCATCGGCACGGCCGAGATCTATCGCCAGGTGGAGCAGCTGCCGGAGATCGCCGAGAGCATCGTCATCGGCCAGGACTGGCAGGGCGATGTGCGGGTCGTGCTCTTCGTGCGGCTACAGAAGGGCCATCGCCTCGACGAGGATCTGAAGAAGAAGATCGCGGCCCAGATCCGCCGCAACACCACCCCGCGCCATGTGCCGGCGAAGATCCTGGAGGTCGCCGACATCCCGCGCACCAAGAGCGGCAAGATCGTCGAGCTCGCGGTCCGCAATGTGGTGCATGGCCGGCCGGTGAAGAATCGCGAGGCCCTGGCGAACCCCGAGGCCCTCGAGCTCTACCGCGACCGGAAGGAGCTTCTGGAGTGATCACCCCCGAGGCCTCGCGGCCCAGGCCCCCGGACGGCGCTCGGCCCCTGCCGGATTTTGCCGCCTTTTCCCACCCATATGGTTCATCTCCCCCATGAAGCTCGCTCTCAACCCCCTGCTCACCGCCGTCGCGCCGCCGCCGATCCCCGAGGTCCATGGCTGGATCGTGGGCCGGCAATTCCCTGCGGAGAAACCCCTCATCGACGTGGCCCAGGCCATTCCAGGCTATCCGCCGCCCAAACCGCTGACGGACCATCTCGCGGCGATCATCGGCGATCCGACGAGCGCGCCCTATACCGACGTCCCCGGCCTTCCGGGGCTGCGCGCGGCGCTCGCCCGCGATGTCGGGCGGTTCTACAACGCGGAGATCGCCGCCGCCGATGTCACCATCACCGCCGGCTGCAACCAGGCCTTCTGCCTGACGCTGCTGGCCCTCGCCCGGGCGGGCGACGAGATCATCCTGCCCGTGCCCTACTACTTCAATCACCAGATGTGGCTGGACATGCAGGGCATCGGCGCGCGCCACCTGCCCTTCCGGCCGGAGCGCAGCGGCGTGCCCGACCCGGCCGAGGCGGCCGCGATGATCGGGCCCAGGACCCGCGCCATCGTGCTGGTCAGTCCCAACAACCCGACGGGCGCCGTGTTTCCGGCCGAGGTGATCGCGGAGTTCTACAATCTGGCGCGGCGCCACGACATCGCGCTGATCCTCGACGAGACCTGTCGCGATTTCATGCCGACGGACGACGCTCCGCACGGGCTCTTCTTGGAGCAGGGCTGGCGCGACACGCTGGTGCAGCTCTACAGCTTCTCCAAGGCCTATTGCCTCAGCGGCTATCGCGTCGGCTCGATCATCACCGGGCGGACGCTCAGCACAGAGATCGCCAAGGCCATGGATACCGTGCAGATCTGCGCGCCGCGCATCGCCCAGCTCGCCGCCCTCTACGGCATCGACCAACTGGGCGAATGGCGGCAGACCAACCGGGCGCTGATGCGCGGGCGGCTGGAAGCCTTGCGCAAGGCCATGGCGCGCAACGATCTGCGCTACCGCCTCGTCAGTGCCGGGGCCTATTTCGCCTATATCGCCCATCCCTTCGACGGCCGGAGCGCGACCCAGGTCGCGCGCCGGCTGGCGGACGAGCAGAACATCCTGGCCATTCCGGGCAGCATCTTCGGGCTGGGCCAGGAATCCTATCTGCGACTCGCCTTCGCCAATGTGCCGGCGGAATCGACCCGCGCCTTGGCCGAACGCCTGGCCGAGGACGCAGCGCGGGGCTAAGCCCCCCATCCCGTCCCTCTCCCTCAAAGCGCGGGCCTGACGGCCCGCAGGGAGAGGGAGAAGAAAGCCGTGTCCGCCCCAATGAGTCGCTCAGTTGTATCGAGACATTTTCGCACACCCCGCATGGCTGGGCTGCGGGGGCGAGGCTGGCGCGGGCGGCGCCGAGCGGGCTAGAAAGGCGCAGCCAAGCCAAGGTGCGATCCACGTGCCCACCTTCCTGCTCTACGGCCTCACCGTCCTGATCTGGGGGACGTCCTGGTTCGCCATCACCCTGCAGACGGGCGTGGTGCCGGTGGAGATCTCCATCGCCCATCGCTTCCTGCTCGCCGCGGCCATGCTGATCGTGTTCTGCCTGGCGACCGGCCGGCGCCTCCGCTATCGCCTCGTTGACCATCTCTTCATGGCGGCGCAAGGCATCTGCCTCTTCTCGCTCAACTATATCCTGTTCTACCGGGCGAGCTTCGACATGCCGAGCGGGCTGATGGCCATCTGCTTCTCCACCATCACCCTGATGAACATCGCCAATGGCGCCCTCTTCTTCCGCACCACCGTCGAGGCGCGGGTCTTCATCGGCGCGCTGCTGGGGCTTGCCGGGCTCGGCCTCGTCTTCTGGCCCGAGATCGCGGGCTTCGGCCTGCACAGCCGCGCCGGCATCGGGCTTGCCCTCTCGCTGGTGGCAACCGCCTCGGCCTCTCTCGGCAACATGGTCTCGGTGCGCCACAAGCGGGCGGCCATCCCGGTGATCGAGAGCAACGCCATCGGCATGGCCTATGGCGCGCTCTGCTCCCTCGGCATCGCCTTGGCCCAGGGCGAGCCGGTCCTCTACGACCCGCGCTTGGCCTACAGCGCGGCCCTGGTCTATCTCGCCCTCTTCGCCTCGGTGATCGGCTTCGGCTGCTTCCTCACCCTGGTTCAGCGCATCGGCGCCGACAAGGCAGCCTATTCCTCGGTGCTCTTCCCCATCGTAGCACTCGCCCTTTCCACCTGGCTCGAGGGCTATCGCTGGACGCCGCTGGCGGCCCTGGGCGTGGCTCTGGTATTGCTGGGCAATGTCCTGGTTCTGATCCGCCGTCCCTTGCGCAGAAAGCCCCCGAAACGAAAGCCCTTGGCTGCATGACCCTTCCCATCCGACCCGACATCATAGAGCTCGAGGATTCCAAGATCGTCGACGTCTGGCAGCACGGCCTGGCGCGGCCGGATCTCGTCATGCTGGCCGTGGGCGAGGGCGATCTGCCGACGCCGAAGTTCATTGCCGATGCCGCCTATCAGGCGATGCTCGCCGGCGAGACCTTCTACACCCACAAGCGCGGCATCCCCGATTTGCGGCGGGCGCTGGCCCGCTATCACCGGCGCCACTGGGGCGTGGAGATCGCCGATGAGCGCATCGCCGTCACCTCCGCGGGCATGAACGCGATGATGGTGGCCATGGAGATCGCCATCGATGCCGGGGACAACATGGTCGCCGTCAGCCCCGTCTGGCCCAACATCTTCGCCACGGTGGAGATCATGGGCGGGGAGGTGCGCATGATCGCCCTCGACAACAATGGCAGCGGCTGGCATCTCGATCTCGACAAGCTCTTCGCCGCGGTTGATGACCGCACCCGGGTGATCTATGCCGCGAGCCCTGGCAACCCCACCGGCTGGACCATGTCGGAGGAGGAGCTGCGGACCGTCATCGATTTCTGCCGCGAGAAGAACATCTGGTTCATCGCCGACGAGGTCTATAATCGGCTGGTCTATGACCGCGTCGTGGCGCCCTCGGCATTGCAATTCGCGCGGCCGACCGACCCGGTGCTGGTCGTCAACAGCTTCTCCAAGACCTGGGCGATGACCGGCTGGCGCCTGGGCTGGATGGTGATGCCCCTGGGCATGGCGGGGATGCTGGACAAGCTTCTGGAGTTCAATACCAGCGGCGGTCAGGCTTTCCTGCAGCGCGCCGCCATCGCCGCCCTCGACCAGGGCGAAGACTTCGTCGCCGATCAGGTGACCCGCTACCGCGCCAGCCGCGATCTGGTGACCCAGCGCCTGGGCGGCATGCGCCGGGTGAAGCTGACCCGCTCGGAGGCCTCGATGTATCTGATGTTCCAGGTCGAGGGCGAGCCGGATTCCCACAAGCTGGCGCTCCGGCTGGTGGACGAGGTCGGGGTCGGGCTGGCGCCGGGCGTGGCCTTCGGGGAGGGCGGGGAGGGGTATCTGCGCCTCTGCTTCGCCGCCAGCGCCAGGAAGCTCACCCAGGCCATGGACCGGCTGGAGCCGGCGCTGAGCTGACGGGAGAACCCTCATGTATGTGCCGCCGCATTTCCTCGAGGACGACAAGGCCGCCCTGCACAGGGCGATCGGCGAGACACGGCTCGCCACCCTCGTGACCCTGGGCAGCGAGGGCCTGGAGGCGAGCCATGTGCCGATCCTGCTGGACGAAGGGGAGGGGCCTTACGGCGCGATCCGCGGCCATCTGGCGCGGGCCAATCCGCAGTGGCGCCGGGCCTCGGCCGAGACGCCGGCGCTCATCATGTTCCTCGGCCCCGACGCCTATGTGTCGCCCAAGTGGTATGCGACCAAGCGGGAGACGGGGAAGGTGGTGCCGACCTGGAACTATCTCGCCATTCACGCCTATGGCCGGGTCGAGTTCTTCGAGGATGCGGAGCGCCTGCGCGCCATCGTGACGAGCCTGACCCAGCGCCATGAGGGCCGCCGGGAGAAGCCCTGGGCGGTGAGCGACGCCCCCGAGGATTACATCCAGGCCCAGCTTCGCGGCATCATCGGCTTCCGCCTTCCGATCGACCGGCTCGAAGGCAAATGGAAGCTGAGCCAGAATCGGCCGGAGGCCGACCGGCGCGGCGTGATCGAGGGGCTGGAAGGCGAGGGCGGGGCGCTCGAATCGACCATCGCCCAGCGCATGAAGGACGGCCTCTGAGGGGCGCCTTGCGCATACTCTCCCGGCCCATTGAATTTATATCGCTCTACGATATAATCTAGTCTTGTGACTGCAGGAACCCATCGCGCCGAATACGTCGCCACCGTCGACGAAAAGCTGGTAAACTGGGATTTCGCCACAGGCCATTTTCGATTCGCCGTCCGTCGAAGAATAAGGGCGGCATGTGCGCAGCCCAATTGCCCCGGGAAATAGGCCATGAAGGTCGAAACCATTCTGCAAAGCAAAGGCAGTCGCGTGGTCACCGTGGCGCCGCAGGCGTCGATCCGGGTGGCCATCGGTCGAATGATGCTGGAGCATATCGGTGCCGTGGTGGTCAGCCGCGACGACCAGACCGCACTCGGAATCCTGTCGGAGCGCGAGATCGTCAGGGGCCTGGCGGCGCATGGCGCCGCTGTCCTCGACATGACGGCCGAGGATCTCATGGCGCCCGGCATGACGACCTGCACCCGGCGCGACAGCGTTCAGGAGGTCATGGCCAAGATGACGAATACCCGGATGCGCCATCTGGTGGTGGTCGAGAACGGGCGGCTTTGCGGGATCGTCAGCATCGGTGACGTGGTCAAGAATCGACTGCAGGAAGTGGAGCTCGAGGCCAACGTCCTGCGGGACGCCTATCTGGCAACCCGTTGAGGGCGCCTATCGAGGAGGGGGGCGGCGCAGAGGAGGTGTGAATGGTTGGAAGAACGAAGGCTGACTTCCAGATCGGCACGTCGCGACGCGGCCGTCCGTCGGTCAGAGTGACGAGACCCGGCGACCTATCGGCAACACAGTTCGAATTCGGCAGCGAGGCCGAGGCGGAGGCCTGGCTCAGCGCGCATCGGGCGAAGGGAACCTTCGACCGCTCGAGCGATCACCCTCTCGTGGGACCGCGGGAAACCGACTAGGGACCGGTCTCGGCCGATATGGGTTCCCCGCTGCCGTCGCCTTGACGGCGGGATGTTGAACCCCTGAGAGCGGCCAGATGAGCTTCCGGCCGCCCGGCGTCAGGCTCTCCTCAGCTGCTGCACCCCGAATTTGCCAGGGTCAGCTCCACGCGGCGGTTCTGGGCCCGGCCTTGCGCCGTGTCGTTGGAGGCCACGGGGTCCTGCTCGCCAAAGCCCTTGGCGGAGATCATGTCCTCCTTCACGCCCTGCGAGATCAGGTACTGCATCACGTTGTCGGCACGCTTTTCCGACAGCACCTGGTTCGAATCGATGCCCTGGCGGCGCAGCGAAGCGCCGATCGGCGCGTTGTCGGTATAGCCGTTGACGACCAGCTTGTTTTGCTGGAACGGCGCCAGCTGCGAGGCGAGCCGGCCGATGATCTGCTGGCCCTGGGCGCTCATCTGGTAGCTGCCCGAGGGGAACAGCAGATCGCTGTTGACGGTGTACTTGATCGCGCTCTGCAACCGGCAGATCTGCGCCGATTGCGCCGAGACCTGCTGCTGCAGCTGCTGATTCTGCGTCTGGAGCTGCTGGACCTGACCCTGGAGCTGCTGGTTCTGGGTCTGCAGATCCTCGTAGTCGCTTTTGGGGACGACGCACCCCGCCAGCGTGACCGCGGATATCAGCAAGGATGCGACCGCCAGACGGCGGTGGATTGGGCTGGTTGAAGGCATGGTCTCCCCCATCATTGATCCCACAGAGGAACATTGCCGCATCGGCCACTGCACGGGCGGTGACCTTTAATATCCTTACGCCCGATGATCCTAACGCCCAACTCGATTTCGAAGCACCACAAGTGTTCGTGACACCCGGTGGTGACGCCTGCCGCACCCGACGGGTCACGCCAGCGAGGTGGCCGTGGTCTCCATGCAGATGACTCCGCCGGCGTCCCGAGTCCAGCCTTCGATCTTCCCTTCGCCCTGGCGTGCCTGGACCTCGAAAGACGGGCCATCGATGAGCGCCGACAAGGCGCGATAGCGGAAGCGGAACGGCATCGCCGCGCCGGCCGTGGCGACGAGATTCAGCAGCAGAGTCGCCTGCAGGGGACCATGAACGACGAGGCCGGGATAACCCTCGGCCCCGGTGGCATAAGGCTCATCGTAGTGGATGCGGTGCCCGTTGAAGGTCAGCGCCGAATAGCGGAACAGCAGCACCGGCGAGGCCGGCACGCGCCAGGAGAGCTCGGCTTGCGGCGGTTCAGAGGGGGCGGCGGGGGTGGGGGCCGAACCCGCAGCCGGGGAACCGCGATAGACGATGTCATGGCGCTCGCTGAGCGCCAGGCCGCGCGCGGTCGAGAATTCGTTCCGCAAGGTGACGAAGCAGAGCGGGCCGGAGCGGCCCTGTTTCGCCGCTATATCCGCAATGGTCGAGCGCCGGAAGACCTTGTCGCCGAGCCTGAGCGGCGCGCTCAGCTGGAGCTCGCCCCCCGCCCACATGCGTCGCGGCAGGGAGACCGGCGGCAGGAGGCTGCCCTTGGCGGCATGACCGTCGGGACCGAGTCCGGCCATCGGCTCCGCATCCGGCGCCAGGCACCAGTGCAGGCCGAGCGGCGCCTCACCCTCGCCGCTCGGGGCCAGATAGGGTTCGAAAGTGGCGCGGAAACCGCTGACCAGGCGCGGCGTGACCAGGTCCTCCGTCTCGCTGCTGCGGCCGATCCAGCCGCGCAGCGCTTCCATCTCCCCGGCGTCGAGGACCGGCATATCAATAGGAGCGCGGCAGGCCGAGAACATGCTCGGCGAGATAGGAGAGGATGAGGTTCGTGGAGATCGGCGCCACCTGATAGAGGCGGGTCTCGCGGAACTTGCGTTCGACATCATATTCCTCGGCAAAGCCGAAGCCGCCATGGGTCTGGATGCAGACATTCGCCGCATCGTTCGCCGCATCGGCCGCCAGCATCTTCGCCATGTTCGCCTCGGCCCCGCAATCCGCGCCCGCCTCGTAGCAGTGGATGGCATCATCGACCATCAGCGCCGCCGCCCGCATATTCGCGTAGGCCCTGGCGATGGGAAACTGGATGCCCTGGTTCTGGCCGATGGGACGTCCGAAGACCACCCGGTCCTTCGCATAGGCTGCGGCCTTGTCGATGAACCACTGGGCATCGCCGATGCATTCGGCGGCGATCAGGATGCGCTCGGCATTCATGCCGGAGAGGATGTAGCGGAAGCCCTTGCCCTCCTCGCCGATCAGGTTCTCGGCCGGCACCGGGACATTGTCGAAGAAAACCTCCGTCGTAGCGTGATTCATCATCGTGCGGATGGGGCGGATGGAGAGGCCCGCCTCCTTCGCCGCCCGCATGTCGAGGAGGAAGACCGAAAGCCCGTCGGTGCGCTTGGCGACCTGATCGCGCGGCGTGGTGCGGGCCAGAAGCAGCATCAGATCCGACTGCGCCGCGCGGCTGGTCCAGATCTTCTGGCCGTTGACGATGTAATGGTCGCCCTGGCGCCGGGCCGTCGTGCGGATGGCGCCGGTATCGGTGCCGCTGGTCGGCTCGGTGACGCCGAAGGCTTGCAACCGCAGCCGCCCCGCCGCGATCTCCGGCAAATAGCGCCGTTTCTGGGCCTCGCTGCCATGCCGCAGGAGCGTTTCCATGATGTACATCTGGGCGTGGCAGGCGGCCCCATTGCAGCCGGCCCGGTGGATCTCCTCCAGGACCGCGGCGCCGGCCGAGAGGGTAAGCCCGGCGCCGCCATATTCCTCGGGGATCAAGCTGGCGAGAAAGCCTGATTCCGTGAGCGCCGCGACGAATTCCGCCGGATAGGCCCTTTCGCGGTCGAGCCGGCGCCAGTACTCGCCCGGAAAGCGCGCGCAGAGCTTGCGCACCGCCACGCGGATATCCTCATGGGCCATCTCCGGGCTCACGATGCAGTCTCGCGCGAGGCGCCAGCCCCCAGGAACTCCCCGCGCAAGGCCGCATCCTGCTCTCCCAGCGGCACCACCGCGCGCAGCGCCCGGCGCCGGCCGTCGATGATGACCGAGGGCGCGAGCAGCTCGACCGTTCCCTCCGGGGTCTGGACGGGCAGGAAGGTTGCGCTTCGATGAGTCATGAGATCGGTCACGGTCGCAACGGGACCGAAGGCGATGCGGGCGCGCTCGAGCGCGGCAGTGACCTCGTCACGACGGCGCTGGCTGAGCCTTGCCTGAACATGGGCGTCAAGCGCCGCGCGGTTGCGAACCCGCGCCACGTTGGATTCGAAGCGCGGATCGGCCGCAAGCCCTGGCTCAGCCAGCACCTCGGCGCAAAAGCTCCGCCATTCGCGCTCGCTCTGGATGGCGAGCACAATATCTCCCCCCTCGAGATGGAACACACCATAGGGGGCGATCGAGGGGTGGGCGAGGCCGAGACGCGGCGGCTCGCGTCCGCCATAGCGCCGGGTGAGGTAGGGAACGTTCATGTAATCCGCGATGGTATCGAACAGGGAGAGCTGGATATGCGACCCGGCGCCGGTCTGTCCGCGGCGAAGCAGCGCCTCCAGGATGGCGGCATAGGCCGCTTGACCGGTGACGATGTCGCAGATCGAGACACCGACCCGGCTCGGTCCGGAGTCCTTCGTGCCCGTGATCGAGGCGAGGCCGACCTCGGCCTGGATCAGCAGATCATAGGCCTTGTGGTCATGATCCGGCGTGCCCGGTGCATAGCCGCTGATCTCGCAGACGATCAGGCGCGGATGGCGCGCGCGCAGGCTCGCCGCACCCAGGCCGAGGCGCTCGGTGGCGCCGGGTGCCAGATTCTGGAGGAAGACATCGGCCTTGGCGAGCATGGCCTCGACCAAAGCGAGATCCTCCGGCTTCTTCAGATCGACGCGGCAGGATTCCTTGCCGCGGTTGTTCCAGACGCTGTAGGTCGACTGCCCCTGCACGTAATCGTCGAACCCGCGGGCGAAATCGCCTTCCGGCCGCTCGAGCTTGATCACGCGGGCGCCGGCATCGGCCAAGCGCGAGGTTGCCACCGGTCCCGCGACCGCCTGCTCGAGGGCGATCGCCGTCACGCCTTCCAGAACATCCGTCATTTGCGCGGAACGTTAGGATGAAGTCAGCGCCGACGTCTACTGGCGGATGTCGTGCGGCTCAAAGAGCACATCCTGCCCCAGCAGAATGGCCGTCTCTCGCGAGCGATTACAGCGGCTTCCATCGAACCCCCGATTTCGCGCTACAGGCTGTGGCAGCGGCGAAACACTCTTTTATGCCCCAGCAAATCTTTATTTTGGCCCGCCGCATTCATTGATGGTGGAACTATGTTAACGGAATTGACGTTTGAGGTTCCTGGCGGCGGCGGCCACGACCTAGCGAAGGGCCTCCAACTCCGGGTGCGACGAGGGTGGTCGCAAGCATCATCGCCGTGCCGGCGGTGAACTGGAGGTTGAGGGGTAAAGCAGTAATCCAGCAGGGAAATGGCGGATCCTCGGATGAGACCGCGGATTCGCAAAGTCGGCTTGTCGGCTCCATTCGCGCAACTTGAATGTTGGTCAGGCATTGGAGAATCGACACGGAAATCTGACCACCGGCGTGAACAACACGCGATGTGGGACCGCCGGTTACGGAGGAATTCACCGATCGCATGTGCAACCCTATCACCTTCGACGGCTGCTTCGGTTGGTACCATCAGTGCTTTGCGGATCTCGGCGTCGCTTTGCGGATCTCGGCGTCGTCCTTTGCGCGCCCCATGGCCATGAGGAGCTCTGCGCGCATCGTCCTTGGCGCGCGCTCGCCTGCAACCTGTCCGCGCGCGGGCTGCCTGTGCTGCGCTTCGATTATCCCGGCACGGGTGATTCCGCCGATGCTGACGACACGCCGGGCCGCGTCAGGGCCTGGATCCAGAGCATCCATAACGCTGCCGCGGCGCTGCGCGCGGCGTCAGGGGTGGAGCGCATCGCCCTGGTGGGGCTGAGGATCGGCGCGCCGCTCGCCCTGGCGGCGGCCGAGGACATGAGCGACCTGGCGGCGATCGCGCTGCTTGCTCCGCTGACATCGGGTGAGTCCTGCGTGCGCGAGCTTCGCGCGTTGGTGATGATGGCGACGGCGAAGCGCCATCGCGGCATGCAGGCGTCGACCCGTATCGGCAGCCTCGAGCCGGCCGGCTTTCTCTATACCAAGGAAACCCTCGAGGATCTGCGCACGCTCCCGCTGCTGCGAAGCGGGCGACGGCTGGCGGAATCGATTCTGTTGCTGGATCGGCCGAATGCCACGCCGGACCGGGAATTCCGCAGCCGTATCCGGGAGTCTGGCGCCGAGCTCGAGGACGGCGTTTTCGAGGATTATTCGCTGCTCCTGCGTGATGCGGGCCTCTCCAGCTATCCCCTTGAAGGCTTCGGCCGGTTGATCGACTGGCTTGCTGCACGCGCGCCCGGCGGCAACGCGTTCGTGCGAAGTGGCTCCGCCCTCCGTTCTCGCGCTGCCGGATTCGAATGAGACGCCGGCGGTCTTCCGTGACGACCCAGTCTCTTTCGGCGTCCTCTGCACGCCCCATGCCGTGGCGGCGGCACGGCCCACGCTGGTCTTCATCAACACCGGCGCCAATCATCATATCGGCATGGGCCGCATGACGGTGACGATGGCCCGGCGACTGGCGGCGATCGGCTTCACCTCCTTCCGCTTCGATATCGGCGGCATCGGCGACAGCGATCCGCCGCCAGATCGCAGCAACAACCACCCGGCGAATCCCGCCTTGGTCGTCGATGTGCGCCGCGTCCTCGACTGGCTGCAAAGCCGAGGCCATAGCGAATTCATTCTCATCGGCGTCTGCTCGGGCGGGAAGCTCGCCCTTCATACGACGCTCGAGGACAAGCGCGTGGTCGGGCAGATGCTGCTCAACCTACAGGGATTCTGGAAGCCGGCGAACGCGGGCAATCAATACCTGTCGCGGCGCGCCTATATCCGCCTCGCGCTGCGCCCGGCCGCGTGGAAACGGGTCCTCCGGGGCGATACGAATGTCCGCGGCATCGTGATGTCGATCGTCGGCCGCGCGGCGGCGCTGGTTTCGACAAACCTCCAGGAGGCGCTGAGCCGTTTCCGGAAGCAACCCGGAAAACGCGGCGCCAGCGTAGCTGTGTTCCGCCGATTGGCGGCGCGGCGGGTGCGGACCCATTTCGTTTATGTCGAGGAGGATCCCGGCCTCGATGAGATGGAGATGATGTTCGGCCGCGACGGCCGGATGCTGGCTGAGGACCCCCACATCTCCATCACCTTCGAGCGGGAAGGCGACCACGTATTCTCCTCCGAGCGGGCCCGCCTTCGGCTGTTCGCCCATGTCGAGCAGGCGGCGATCCGGATGGCGCTGCCCCCCGCCTCGGAGATCACGATCCGCCCGCGATCACCCGAGCCGGGAAGCTCTCCTTCCACAGCACCCTCCCTGTGACAGGCCATGCGGAACATTGAAAATTCTATCCACCATCGACTGCAGAAGCTTCTGGGCGATCTGGGCACGCTGGAATGCGATGCAGCGCAACTGACGCCGGAGACGGATCTCTACGCGACCGGGCTCACCTCCCTCGCCTCGGTCGACCTGATGCTGGCGATCGAACGGGATTTCGGCTTCCTTTTTCCTGACGAACTCCTGAACCGTCGTACCTTCGCCTCCATCGGAGCCATCGCCGACGTCATCCGCCGCCTGGGGCGAGAGCCGGAGGCGGTCGTATGATGGCCCCTCTCGAACGTGCGCGATCGGTCGCCGCGGATGTGGCGGCGCGTTACGCCGACAAGGTCGACGCCGAGGGCCGCTTTCCCATCGAGGCCATGAAGGCACTGAGGGAGGCGCGGCTCCTCAGCGCGTTCGTCCCGCGCGAACTGGGCGGCGAGGGATTGTCGGTGTTGGAGATCGGCTCGATCTGCCACCTGCTCGGGCGCAGCTGCGGCTCGACCGGCCTGATCTATGCCATGCATCAGATCCAGACCGCCTGCATCGTGCTTCACGGCCAGACCGTCACCTGGCAATGCGATCTACTGCGAACGCTGGCGCGCGATCAGTGGCTGCTGGCCTCGGCGACCACCGAGGCTGCCACCGGCGGCGATCTCGGCCGCAGCGAATGCGCGATCAAGCGCGAGGGCGAGCGCTTCACGGTGGAGAAGCACGGCTCCGTGATCTCCTATGGCGACAATGCCGACGGGGTACTTGTGACCGCGCGCCGCACGCCGGACGCGCCCCCCTCGGATCAGGTGCTGGCGGTCCTTACGCGCGGGCAGTTCGAGCTCTCGACCGTCGGCCGCTGGGATGCGCTCGGCATGCGCGGCACCTGCTCCAATACCTATGTGCTGCGCGCCGAGGGCCATGCGGATCAGATCCTGCCCTGCCCCTATGGCGATATCCAGAACGACACGATGCTGCCGTTTTCGCATCTGACCTGGTCCTGCCTCTGGCTCGGCATCGCCAGCGATGCCCTCGACCGCGCGCGCCATTTCCTGCGGCGCAGGACGAACGGGGCCGGCGCCTTCAGCCCGGCCCAGTCGCGGCTCGTGGATGCCACCGCGACGCTCCAACAGGTGAAGGCCAATATCCTCGTGGCACTGCGCCTCTACGAGGCGGTCCTCGCCGGGCCGGACCGCACCTTCTCCATGGCCCTCGTGATGGCCATGAACAACCTCAAGATCTCGGTCTCCACCACCATCGTCCAAGTCATCCAGCAGGCGCTCCTGATCTGCGGCATCGCGGGATATCGCAATGATTCGGAGTTCAGCGTCGGCCGGCATTTGCGCGACGCCCATTCCGCGGCGCTGATGATCGCCAATGACCGCATCGCGGCGACCATGGGCAAGATGCTCCTGGTACAGCGTCTCGACACCGATCTGATCGCTTGAGCGAGGGGGGCAATGAGAGACCAGCCAAACGATCTGCGAAGCGAGATGGTGGCTGCCGGGCTTCTGATCGGGACCGGCATCGACGGCGTCCTCGGGCGCGGCGCAGTCTTCGAGGATGTGCTGACGCGCTTCAATGCGGTCATCACCCGATGGGGTGTCGAGAACGGCGCCGAGGCGGTTCATTTCCCGCCGGTGATGAACCGGGCACAGCTCGAGCGGAACGGATATCTCAAGAGCTTCCCCCAGCTCGCGGTTTCGCTCAGCGGCTTCCGCTGCGAGGGCAATGGCCATCACGCGCTGCCCTATCCCGAGGATCTGCCCACCGGGCTGATGATGGTGCCGGCTGCCTGTTATCCCCTCTATCCCTTGGTGGCGGCGCGCGGCGCCCTGCCGGCCGAAGGCGCGCTGTTCGACATTCACGGCTGGTGCTTCCGCCGCGAGCCCTCGCAGGATGCCCCGCGGTTGCAGAGCTTCCGCATGCATGAGTTCGTCAAACTGGGCCAGCCTGCCGATGTGATCGCCTTCCGGGAATCCTGGATCGAATCGGCGCAGGCGCTCTACATAGCGCTCGAGCTGCCTTCACCCTCGATGTGGCGAACGATGCCTTCTTCGGCCGTACGGGCCGCGTCCTGGCAAGCGCCCAGCGCGAGAAGAACCTGAAGTTCGAGCTGCTGATCCCGGTCACCAGCGCGGAGGAGCCGACCGCCTGCTGCAGCTTCAACTACGCCGAGGACCGCTTCACCGAGACCTGGCAGATCGCCATGGCCGATGGCGCGAAGGCGCACTGCGGCTGCGTCGCCTTCGGCATGGAGCGCACGACCCTAGCGCTGTTCCGCCATCACGGTTTCGATCCGGCGCGCTGGCCCACAGGCGTTCGCCGGACGCTGTTCAACTGAGCGCCACCTGCGTTCTTACGCTGCCGGTTTCTCCAGCGGCACGCCCGCAGCCGGCCCGCAGGCCTCCTCCAGCAGCCAGTTGCGGAAGGCGGCAATCTTCGGTCGCTGGGCCGTGCCCTCGGGCACCACGACGTAATAGCCGTAGTCGGTGGGCAGCGCATAGTCGAAGAGACGCACAAGCCGTCCCGCGGCGAGATCGTCGCCGGCAAGCGCATTCTGGCTGAGAGCCACCCCCAGCCCGTCGATCGCGGCCTGAAGCATCAGGTTGGAGTAGTTGAAGCTCAGGCTGTGGCGGACGACGAAATCCGACATGCCCGCCGCCTCCAGCCAGAGCTGCCAGAAGTCCACCCGCCAGTCATAGTCGCTGATGAGGGTATGATGGGCGAGGTCCGCAGGAACCTTCAGCGGCACCGGCCCCTCGATGAGGCGGGGGCTCGCGACCGGAAACATGCTCTCGCGCATCAAAAGCTCGATGTCCACATCGGGCCAGACCCCACGGCCGTAGCGGATGCAGATATCGACATCCTCCCGGGCGAAATCGGTGAGCTGGGAGCTGGCGGAGATGCGCACGTCGATATCCGGATGGCGCTCGCGGAAGCGCCGCAGCCGCGGCATCAGCCATTTGGCGGCGAAGGAGGGCATGATGCTGACGGTGAGGGGACCGGTCCGCTCGCGCACCCTGAGGCGCCTGGTCGCCTCCGCCAGGCGCTCGAAACTGTCGCGCACCGGCTTCAGATAGGCTTGGCCCGCATTGGTCAGGACCAGGCCCCGGTTCACCCGGCGGAAAAGCGGGGCTCCCAGCCAGGCCTCCAGGGCCTTGATCTGATGGCTGACGGCGCTGTGCGTCACGTTCAGTTCGGCCGCCGCCTTGGTGAAGCTCAGATGCTTGGCGGCGACGTCGAAGCAGCGCAAGGCGTTGAGGGGCGGGAGCCGTTCGGCCATGATGCACCTGAGGGCTGACATTCGTTAGTTTTTCTCACGAAACATATGAGAAACGATCGTTTGAGAGCAAGCGGTGAATATATCAAGTTATCTCCATGGATCGCGGCCATTCGCGCTCCGGCTCAAGGGAGATGAACATGAACCAGATATGCGCAAATGAGTCCATTCTCCGGCCGCAGACCGCCCCTCAGGCTGTTGCCCCGGCTCGTCCCTGGACCCGTTTTGTTCATGCGGTCGACGGCAAGCTGGGACGCCTGGCGGATACCCTCCTCACCTGGCAGGCCCGGCACAAGGACCGGATGCATCTGATGAGCCTGGACGATCGGCTGCTGCGGGACATCGGCATCAGCTACGCCGATGTGGATCGTGAGGCCTCGAAGCCCTTCTGGCGCGGCTGACCTGCCGAGGGGATTCCGCCATCATGAGCGGGTCATCCCGTCAGCAGGCGTCCAACCAGGGGGAAGGCCGATGCATAACCTCTATTTCCGCCAATTGGCCCAGTACAATGCCTGGGCCAATTGGCGGCTCTACGAAGCCTGTGCCCAGCTCTCCGACGGCGAGCGGAAGGCGCCGCGGCCCTGCTTCTTCGGCTCCATCCACCGCACTCTCAACCACCTCTTGGTCGGCGACCGGGTCTGGCTCTCGCGCCTGACGGTCCGCGAATCGGGCATCACCAGCCTCGACCAGGAGCTCTACGGCGATTTCGACGAGCTTCGCGCCGCGCGGGTCACCGAGGACGAGCGGCTGATCGGCGTCATCGGAAGTTATGACGAGGCGGAGCTAGCGGGGGTCCTCTGCTATCGCAACATGGCCGGCGAGGACAAGCGCACACCCATGATCCAGGTTCTCGGCCATGTCTTCAACCATCAGACCCATCATCGCGGACAGGTCCACGCCCTTCTCTCCGGCACCTCGGTGGCGCCGCCTCCCCTCGACCTGATCTATCTGGGCTGGGATCCGGACTTGGCGCGCCGGGACTTGGGCGAATCGGCCTTGAGGGATTCTCCGGCCCGACGGTAGACCCAGATGCTGGCCGGCGGCAGATTGGCGATGATTCGCTTGGCGACGCGCCCCTCGATCTTGAAACGCTCCCTGGGGATCGGCGACATCGGGCCATAAGTGAATTGCAGGAAGGGCGCCCCGGGCGGCAGGAAGGCGAAGGCGCCGCGCACGATCTCGTCCTGCAGCGGGCGGGGAAAGGTGAGCAGGGGCAGACCCGAGACGATGGCGGCGATCCGCGATTCCTCCGCCCTGCCTTGGCCATTGGTTCCGTTGCCGCTGCCATTGCCGCGCGACTTGCCGCGCGGAGCCTTGGCCGCGGCGGCTTTGCCCGGCGGCCTGATGCCCAGCGGGCGCAGCGCCTCTGCCAGCTTGGCCGCGTCGCCCAGGATCGCGTGAACCTCCGGAAAGCGCTCGGCGAGATGCTTGTGGAGCAGCGGATCGCGCTCGAGCACCACGAGCCTCCCGGGCGCCAGCCCGGCGCGCAACAGCGCTGCGGTGACGACCCCGGTGCCGCCACCGAGCTCGATGATCCAGCCGGGGCTGTCCATGGGCACCTGGCGGGCGATGGCATCGGCGAGCTTGCGGCTCGAGGGGGCGATGGACCCCACATGCATGGGGCTGTGCAGCCAGCGGCTGAGGAAAAGGCGGGACTCGCGAGTGATCATCTGAGCGCTGTGCGTCCTCTCGGAAGGTAGGTCCGGCAGACCAGTCGGGCCAGGGTTATTCTACCGCTGCGGGTAGCGTTGTGACGCGCCTTCTTGGCATCGGCAAGAAGGCTGGACTCGAACGACCGAGGCGACCCCGACATGGCACCATCCTCTATCCGGCGCGCCGCCGGATCAATATCCGGCCGAGGCCATTCATGACTTTGTAGAGCTGGGCGAAATCCGCCTCGAAGGCAGCAGGCGCGGCCCGGGCCCCGAACTCGGCGGCGAGCAGGGTCTGCAGCTCCGCCAGGCTGCGGGCGCCGTCGATGCGCGAAAGAATGGGGCCGGCCATGCGCGGCACGGGAAGCGCCATCTCGAGGCCGTCCATGCGAAAGCTCACCCGGTCGTCCTTGAGCGTCCGGGCGAAGGCCGGGCCGTCATCGTTGCGCATCACGGGGATGGCCGTCGGATCCGACGGCCGCGCCAGGGCTTCGGCGCCGCGCCCGGCACGCACGACATAGCAGATATGGGTCTTGATGTTACCCGCCATGAGCTCGGCGAAGCTCGCGCGCTTGAGCGCCGAGAGCCCGGCCAGCCGCGCCTTCAGCTTGGGATCGCTGACATAGTTTTCCGGGTCGTAGCGCCAGGGATCGATGAAGGCGACGACCTCGAGCCCGGCCCCGGCCACGAGCCCGGCGATCTCCGGCACCGTGAAGGCCCGGTCGCGAGAATGGAGCAGCAGGTCGTAGAGCTCCGCATCGCCCCCGTGCCGGTAGTCGACGATGGCGGGATTGCGCCGGAGCCAGTTGGTGGCCGGCAGCTCGCTCAGCAGGCGCTTCGCCGTCGCCAAGCGCTCCGGCGCCTGATCATTGCCGCCCAAGAGCTTCAGCATGGCCTGGGCGTGATAGACGCCGATGCGGCCCAAAGTGCCGTAGAGCATCAGCCCGATGCCGCCCGCGGGCGCCAGCACACCGGCAAGCGCGGCGAGCCCCGCGGCGGGATCCTCCAGATGATGCAGCACGCCGCAGCAGTCGATGTAGTCGAAGAGCCCGAGGCCCATGCCGGGGAGATCGAGTAGCGAGCCGGTATGAAAACGGATATCGCTCAGGCCGCGGACCTCTGCCCGGGCTTCGGCGATCTTGCGCGAGGCGGCCGAGAGGTCGAGATAGTGAATCTCGGCGGGAAGGG
>DATFRE010000585.1:0-11354 GCA_035263545.1 Dongiaceae bacterium | reverse complement strand
TCTTCCAGGCGGTCGAGGACAAGATCCGCGGCGTGATACCGGGGCGGGATCTGGGGCTCATCATCGACAATATCGGCCTGCCCCAGCGCGTCTATAACCTGGCCTTCACCGACGGCTCGACCATCGGCGTCAATGACGGCCAGATCCTGGTCTCCCTGAAGGAGGGCCATGCGCCCACGGCGGACTACGTCAAGAAGCTCAGGGTCGCCCTGACCCAGGCCTTTCCCGACCTGCTGCTCTATTTCCAGCCCGCCGACATAGTGACCCAGATCCTGAACTTCGGCGTGGCTTCGCAGATCGATCTCCAGGTGCAGGGCCGCGACCGGGAGGGCAACCGCGCGCTGGCGCGTGAGCTGACCCGGCGCATGCGGCGGATCCCCGGGCTGGTGGATGTGCATCTGCAGCAGGAGCTCGATGCGCCGGAGTTCTACTACAAGGTCGACCGCGCCCGGGCCCAGCAGCTCGGCCTCAACGTCCAGAGCGTGGTCAACAACGTCAATATCTCCCTCAGCTCCTCCGAGCAGGTCTCGCCGAATTTCTGGACCGATACGGCCCAGGGCATCCCCTACTACCTGGCGGTGCAGACGCCGGAGTATTTGATCTCCAGCGTCAACCAGCTGGACAACACACCCATCTCGGCCCTCACCACGGATGGGGTGCCGATCACCACCGTGCTGGGCAATGTCGCGCGCATGAAGCTCCGGCCCGTACAGTCGGTCTACAGCCAATCGAACATCCAGCCGGTCCTGGACATCTATGCCAGCGTCCAGGACAGCGATCTCGGCGGCGCCGCCGCCTCGCTCAACAAGGTTCTGGGCGAGCTGCGCTCGAGGCTGAAGCCCGGCAACTACTTCGTGGTGCACGGCCAGGTCCAGAGCATGAATTCCGCCTTCGACAACCTGATCCTTGGCCTGATCTTCGCGGCCGTCTTCGTCTACCTGCTGATGGTCGTGAACTTCCAGAGCTTCCTCGACCCGCTTGCCATCTTGCTGGCACTGCCCGGCGCGGGAGCGGGCATCATCCTGCTTCTCTTCGTCACCGGGACGACGCTCAGCGTTCCCTCGCTCATGGGGGCGATCATGTCCATCGGCGTCGCGTCCGCGAACTCGATCCTCCTGGTCGCCTTCGCGCGCGAGCAGCGCCAGGCGGGCCATAGCGCCCTGGAGGCGGCCCTCAGTGCAGGGCGGACCCGAATCCGTCCCGTGCTGATGACGGCCGCGGCCATGCTCGTCGGCATGCTCCCCATGGCCATCGGCGTGCCCGGCGAGGAGCAGAATGCGGTGCTCGCCCGCGCCGTCATCGGCGGCGTGCTCGTCGGAACGCTGACCACGCTTTTCTTCGTGCCCTATCTCTACTCGATCATCGGCCGCTACGAGCGACGCCGGGATCCGGACGCCGCTCCTGCCCATGAAGGACAGCCAGCATGAATGAGCAATCCAAGGAGTCCCGAAGCCGCCGGCGCCTGGCCGCGGCCATCCTGTCGATCTCGGTGCTCGGGCTCGGCCTCCTGGTCGCTTATGGCGTCCGGGCGCATGGCCAGCGCCAGGCGGCGGCGCTCGCAACCCTGCAGCAGCAGGAGGATATGGTCCCGGAGGTGAGGACCGCCATCGTGGCGACCATCGACAAGCCGCGGCAGATCGATCTTCCAGGCTCGACGGAAGCCTTCAACAGCGCCACGATCCTCGCCCGCGCCACCGGCTATATCGACAAGCGCTTCGTCGATATCGGCAGCCGGGTGAAGCAGGGCGATGTGCTGGCCATCATCGCCGCCCCCGATCTCGATCAGCAGCTGAACCAGGCCCGCGCCCAGCTGGCCCAGGACCAGGCGGCGGTGCAGCAGGCGCGCGCCAATGCAAATCTCGCCCAGGCCACCAACCAGCGCACCAATACCCTGGTCAAGCAGGGGTGGGAGACCAAGGAACAGGGCGATATCGACCGCCTGACCTATCAGTCCCAGGCGGCGGGACTCCAGGTCGCCCAGGTCAATGTCCAGGCACAGCAGGCGGCGGTCGCCCGGCTCGAGAAGCTGACAGGCTTCGAGAGGGTCATCGCGCCCTTCCCGGGCACCATCACCAGCCGCCAGATCGATGTCGGCAGCCTGGTCACCGCCGATACCTCCAGCGGCACCCCGCTCTTCTCCATCGATCGCACCGATGTGCTTCGGGTCCGGATCTTCGTGCCGCAAGACTATGTCTTCGGCCTCAAGGACGGCGACGCGGCGGAGGTGATCGTGCCGGAGGTGCCGGGGCGCATCTTCAAGGGCAAGGTCGCGCGCAACGCCAGCTCCCTCGATCAGGCGACCCGCACCTTGCAGACCGAGGTCGATGTCGACAATTCCGCGGGCTTCCTGCGGGCCGGTCTCTACTGCAGCGTGAAGCTTCAGGTGCCGCGCCAGGCGCCGACCATCATCATTCCCGCCCAGGCGCTGATCTTCGACGCCGAAGGCCTCAGCGCGGCGGTCTATCGCGACGGCGTCGTCCGGCTGCGGCATCTCGATCTCGAGCGCGACGACGGCGCCCAGGTCGAGGTCCGTTCGGGCCTCGAGCCCGGCGACCAAGTGATCCTGAACCCGCCCCTCGACATCCAGGACGGCATGAAGGTGAAGCCCATCGCCGTAACCCAGACCGTGGCGACGGCGGGGTATTAGGATGGGCAGATCGAAGGCCGGCTAGAGCTTTGCCAGCAGGGCATCCAGAGCAGCGGGATCGTCGAAGACCAGCCGGACCTCGAAGGCATCGACCCGCTCGCGGAGGGCGGCGGGCAGGCGCAGCCGGTCCTTGGCGGTGGTGACCGGGAGAGCCTTGGCCGCGGCGGCGGCGGCCAGGAGCTCGGTTATCTCGGCTTCGCTGAAGGAATGGTGGTCGGGAAAGGCGCTCCTACCGGCGAGCAATGCGCCGGCGGATTCGAGGCTGGCGAAGAACTTCTCCGGCTTGCCGATCCCGGCGAAGGCATAGACCCGCTTGCCGCTGAAGGCCGCGGGCGCCGACGGCGCCAGCCGCGCGCGCAGAATCGGGCAGCGTCCGCCGATGAGCGCCGCAATGCCGGCGCGATCCTCGCCGATCAGCACCACGCCCTGGGCACGTGCGAGCGCCGCAGAGACCGGTTCGCGCAGAGGGCCCGCGGGGAAGACATGGCCATTGCCGAGGCCGCTCTCGCCATCGATCGCCAGCAGGGCGATGTCTTTGGCGAGGAAGGGATTCTGGAATCCGTCATCCAAAATGATGAGGCCGGCGCCGCCGGCTGCCGCGGTTCTCGCACCCGCGGCGCGATCGCGGGCGATCCAGGCCGGAGCGCGCGCGGCCAAGAGAAGCGGCTCATCGCCCACATCCGCAGCACCATGGCGGGCCGGATCGACGCGCAGCGGCCCCGCCTCGCGGCCGCCATAGCCGCGGGAGAGGAAATGCGGGTTCAGCGCCGCCAGCCTCTCCGCGAGCGCCAGGGCGAGCGGTGTCTTGCCGGCACCGCCCAGGGTCAGGCCGCCGGCGACGATGACCGGCACGCTCGCCCGATAGGGCCGATGCCATCGACACCGGAGCTGCGTCGCCCAGCCATAGAGCGCGCCGGCCGGTGCCAGCAGGCGGGCGGGCCAGGGATTGCCGCCGCGCCGCCAGAAGACCGACTCACGCATGGGGGCGGCCCGTCACCGGCGCCAGGGCATCGAGGATGCGTTCCAGAATGCCGGCGCGCTCGGCCTCGGCGAAAGATCTCGCCCGCGCCCCCTCCTTCGGCTCCGCCAGAAGCCGCTCCACCGCGGCCGGCAGATCGGCTTCTGTCGCGAAGGTGACGGCACCCGCCGCACTCATGCGGTCGAAGATGTCCTGGAAGTTCGCCACCTGCGGTCCGCTCAGCACCGCGGCCCCCAGAAGCGCCGGCTCGATGGGGTTGTGGCCCTGCCAGCGATAGGAGCCGGCGACGAAGGCGAGCGGCACGAGGCGATAGAAGAGGCCGAGCTCGCCCATGGTATCGGCGAGATAGATCTGGGTCGCGGCGGTGACCGCCTCGCCCTCGGAGCGCCGCGCCACCCGAAGGCCGGCGGCCGCCAGCTCCGCGGCGATGGTGGATGCGCGCTCCACATGGCGCGGCGCGATGATGGTCAGAAGCCGCGGATGGCGGGGCTCGAGCACGCCATGCGCTGCGGCGATGATCGCCTCTTCCCCGCTATGGGTGCTGGCGGCGAGCCAAGTCTCGCGGCCGGCGAGGGTCGCCTTCAGCGCCGCGAGAGCCGCCGGCTCGGCTGGCAGGGGGTCGGCAGCGAATTTCAGATTGCCCAGGCAGCCTGCGTCCCGGGCGCCCAGCGCTGCCAGACGCTCGGCCTGGATCGGGTCCTGGGCCAGAACGACGGTGAAGCCCTTCAGTAGCGGGCGGATGAGCGGGCCCGCCAGGCGCCAGCGGGACTGCGAGCGGGCCGAGAGGCGCCCGTTCACAAGCCCCATGGGAATCCCGCGCCGCCGCGCCTCGCCGAGGAGATTGGGCCAGAACTCGGATTCGACCCAGAGAGCGAAATCCGGACGCCAATGGTCGAGGAAGCGTGCGACCCAGGCCTGGCGATCGAGGGGCAGATATTGATGCCGCGTTCGCGGTGGAGGGCGGCGCGCCAGGAGCCGGGCCGAGGTCACCGTGCCGGTTGTGACGAGGAAGGAGAGAGCGGGCTCGCGCGCCGCCAGCGCCTCGATCAGCGGCAGCAGCGACTGAGTCTCGCCGACACTGGCGGCATGAAGCCAGGCGAGCCGCCCGGCGGGACGCGGCTGGCTCGCCTTGCCATAGCGCTCGCCCAGGCGCTCGGCCTCTTCCTTGCCTTGCGGCAGCCGCCGGGCGAGATGGCGGCGGAGCAGCGGGGCGGCGAGCCAGGTGGCGCCGCGATAGAGGGAGCGGATCACGCCGTCGCCATGGAGCGGTGGGGTGAGGCGGGCTCGATCGGGTCATGCCCGGTCAGCCGGTCGGCCTCCGCCGTCACCGCATTGAGCGCCGCCTCCAGCCGCAGGCGCAGCGCCTCGCGCCCGGCTTCGTCGAGCCTGCCCGGCGCTTCGATTGCCTCGCCGGCGATGAAGACGCCGCGCCCGAAGGGAAGAGGCAGCAGGAAGCGGTCCCAGCTCTTGAGGATCCGCCGCCGGGTCGTTCCATAGGCGACCGGCAGGATCACCGCATGCGCGAGCTCCGCCGTCATCACCGCCCCCGGCGCGGCGCGCATGCGGGGCCCACGCGGACCGTCCGGGGTGATGCAGAGCAGGCTGCCGGCGCGACAGAGCCGCGCGGCTTGGCGCAAGGCGCGCGCCGGCTGGCGCGAAGAGGAGCCGCGGACGACGCCGATGCCGAAACGGGCGACGACGCCGGCGATCATCAACCCGTCGCGGTGGCCCGAGATCATCACCGCATAGGGCCGCCGCCCGCCGCGGGCGAGCGGCAGCATCATCAGCCGGCCATGCCAGAAGCAGATGACGATGCGGCGGTTGGCCGTCAGCAGGCCCTGGAATATCTCCTCTCCCACGCGGCTCCAGCGGTTGGTGGCATAGACGAGGCGCATGTAGAAGACGGCGAGAGCCGACACCAGCCCCCGCCCGGTCTCGGAGGCGAGGAAGGCGCGGAAGCGGTGCATGGCTCAGCCGATGGCCTCACGGACCGGTGGTGCCTCGGCCTCCTCGGCGAATTGCTGGGCATAGAGCCGGGCATAGACTCCCCCGCGGGCGATCAGCTCCACATGCCGGCCGCGCTCGACGATGCGGCCATGCTCCATGACATAGATGCAGTCGGCGGAGACGACGGTCGAGAGGCGATGGGCGATGACCATGGTGGTCCGGCCCTGCTTCAGCTCGGCCAGAGCCGCCTGGACCATGCGCTCCGACTCGTTGTCGAGGGCGGAGGTGGCCTCGTCCAGCAGCAGGATCGGGGCGTTCCGCAGCATGGCGCGGGCGATCAGGACGCGCTGGCGCTGGCCGCCGGAAAGCCTGACACCGCGCGGGCCTACCGGCGTGTCATAGCCCTGGGGCAACTGGCGGATGAAGCTTGCGGCATGGGCGGCTTCGGCAGCGGCGTCGATCTCGGCCTGGCTGGCGCCGGGACGGCCATAGAGGATGTTCTCGCGCACCGTATCGTCGAAGAGCAGGCTGTCCTGGCTGACCAGAGCGATCGAGGCGCGTAGCGAGCCCAGCGTGACCTGCTTCAGGTCCTGGCCGTCGATCAGCACCCGGCCGCGATCCGGATCGAAGAAGCGCAGGATCAGATTGAAGACCGTGGTCTTGCCGGCGCCCGAAGGTCCGACCAGCGCGACATGGGAGCCGGCGGGAACGGTGATATCGAACCGGTCGAGCGCGGTCGTCTCACCGTCATAGGTGAAGGTGACGTCGTTCAGCGCCAGGGCGCCGCCTTCGATCCTGAGCGGCTTCGCCCCGGGATTGTCGACGATGACGGGCTTGCTATCGAGGATGGAGAAGACACGCTCCGCCGCCGCGAGTCCTTCCTGGAGCCCGGCATTGAGGGAGGAGAGCCGCTTCAGCGGATCGTAGGCGAGCATCGCCGCGGCGATGAAGGAGAAGAAATCGCCCGGGGTGCTCGTGCCGTGGATCACGCGCTGACCGCCATAGACCATGACCGCGGCGATGGCGACGCCGACGAGCCCGTCGATCGCCGGATTGGCGTAAGAGCGAGTCCGCTCCGCCTTGATCACCAGCCTCAGCAGCCGGCTAAGGGTGCCGCGGACCCGGGATTCCTCGTAATCCTCCATGCCATGGGCCTTGACCTGGCGGATGCCCTGGAACGCCTCGTCGAGCAGGACTGCGAGCGTGCCCACCTCCTGCTGCGTCCCGTGAGAGACCTTGCGCATGCGCTTGCCGATCCGTGTGATGGGCAGCACCGCGAAGGGCATAGCCAGCGAGGCGATGCAAGCGAGGATCCAGTCCTGAAAGAACATGACTCCCGTCAACCCGACGACGGTGACGAAGTCGCGCCCGAGGCTGGTGAGTGTGCTGGAGACGGCGCCTCGCATCATATTGGCATCGAGAGTGAAACGCGAGGTGAGGGAGCCCGGGGACTGACGGGCGAAGAAGGCCATGTCGGCCCGGATGATGTGGGAGAAGAGCTGGTTCTGCAGCGTGGCGACGATGGTCTGGCCGGCCTGGTTCATCATCGTCGACTGGATGAAGGCGGACCAGCCGCGTAGGAAGAAGAGAGCCAGTACCGCCGCCGCGATCCGGTAGAGGGCAGCGATGTCCTTGTCGCCGAAGGCGAGGTTGACGATGGGCTTCATCAGCCAGGCGAGCGTTGCCGTGCAGCCCGAGAAGACCGCCATGAACAGGAGCGAGATCAGGATGGGCCGAAGCTGCGGCCGGACGTAGTCGCGCGCCAGGCGCTTGACCAGATCCCAGCTCTTGGCCGAGACGATGGAAGGCTTCGTGCTCAAGATTCCCTTTCCGTTCCTATTGCTTGCGGCGGCACCATAGCATAGCGCCCGGCCGATGAAACTTCGCTACCGCCGCCAGGAAGTCGCAGGCACCCGGGCCTAAGGCAGACGATCCGGCGGGCCCATGAGATAGCTGTCGGTCAGCTCATAAATCAGGATCGCCGGCTTCTCCTTCTCGATCAGGGCCGTGGGGACCGGCTGGCTGTGGCGGCGATAGACGACCCGCCGCGCCACGTCGGGCAGCAGCTGGAACCAGGACCAGGAGAAGGAATCGGCGATCAGGAAGACCGACGGATATTGGGCATGGTCGGTGTCGATCCAGGCATCGCCCGAGTCGGGCTCGGCGAGGTCGCCATGGGATGTCACCGGGTTCGGGAAGCGCCGCACCAAATCGTCATGGGGCTCGCTCAGGCAGCATTGCAGCTTCAGGAACATGATCAGCTGCCCGGCGAAGGGCTTCGGATCGATGCGGTAGGCGGAGAGCGGCGGCAGGGCGACACCCGCCGGCCAGTGCCCCGCCATCACCGCCGCCAGGCCGTAATAGGCGCCGGTGGGATTCCAGTGATTGTCGGTCCGATAATAGATCTGCCCGCTCGCCTTGGCCGCCTTCAGCACCGGCGCCAGATCGACGAAGTCGATGCCGCCCTCTTGCTTCAGGGCGATGATGATCTGGTCGGCAGGTGTGATCTGGCCGCGCGGCAGGCCCTCGGGGAGATGCTCGGGATAGATCTCGCTCTTATCGGGGACGATGACGAAGACGAACTTGATGCCGCGCGCGGCGAGCCAGTCGCGCTCGCGTTTCAGCGCCCTGATCCAGCCCTCGATCTGCGGCCGGCTCAGCAAGGTCAGGCCCGTATACTGGTCGATCTCGCCATAGAAGTTGGAATAGAGCCAGTCGTCGCCGCCGGCGACCACGCTCTTTCCCGCGGGCAGGCGGAAGGCGAAGCTGAGGCGATTTGCCGCGGTGACCAGCTGCGGGCGCAGCCCGAAGCGATCGGCGAGGTAGGCGTCGAGCTCGCGGCCCAGATTGCGCCAATCGTCCAGCGAGGTGGGAAAGCGCGGCCGCTCCACCAGATCGCGCATCTCGTCCTGCGACGTCGCCTGGCCGAGGCCCAGGATATGCAGCGCCGCCGGGGTCAGCAGGAAGAGGGCGAAGAGCGCAACCAGCAGCCGGTCGCCGAGCGCGCCACGCATCCGCGGAAGGAGTCCTGTCAGGGGAATACCAGGGGCTGCGGCGTCTCGCTGACGCGGCGCTGCACGACCTCGTAGATGAAGAGGCCCGGCTGCTCCGCCTCGATTTCGCTGGCATGGAGAGGGTGGTCGTTGCGCCGGTAGACGACCCGGCTCGTCACATCGGCGAGCGAGTCCAGCCAGGCATCGGAGAAGGAATCGCCATAGACGAAGATCGGCGCCAGCTCCTTATGGGTGGTGTCGATCCAGCGCGCCTCCTGGCCGTCCTTCATCTCGAAGCCGCTATGCTTGATGGGGTCCGGAAAATTGCGGATCAGCTCGCCCCGGGGCTCGCTGATGCAGCAGTCGAGGCCGAGCAGCTGCACCAGATCGCCGGCGAAGGGCCTGGGGTCGAGGCGGTAATCGGCGAAGGCCGGTAGGGAGACGCCCAGGGGAAGGCGCCCTTGCAGCACTCTGGTGAGCGCCAGATAGGCGCCCAGGCTGTTCCAGTGGGAATCGGTTTTGTAATAGATCTGGTCCTTGGCCTTGGCCGCCTTCAGCAGGGGCCTGAGATCGATGAAATCGAAGCGGCTCTGTCCCGCGAGGGCGGCCATCAGCTGGTCCAGCGCCGTGAAGGGCGCTGCCGGCACCCCTTCGGGCAGCTGCTCGGGGTAGATCTCGCTCTTGTCCGGGGCGACGACGAAGACGAAGCGGATGCCCTTCGAGGCGAGCCAGTCATGGAGGTCGCCGAGAGTCTGGAGCCAGTCGTCGATCTCCAGTTGGCCGAGCAGCCGGAGCCCGGAATGCTGCTCGATATCGTAGCGCCAGAAGAGCCAGTCATCCTTGCCCAGCAGCACGATGCGATTGGCCCCGCCCGGCAGCGGCACCGTGAAGTTCAGCCGATTCGCCGCGGCCAGCAGATACTGCCGGAGGCCGAAGCTGTCCGAGACATAGGCATCGACCCGCGAGCCGAAGCTGCGCCAGGCATCGAGCGTGGTGGGAAAGCGCGGCCGTTGTACAAGCTCGCGCATCTCGTCGCGGGCCGTGGTCTGGCCGATGCCCAGGATCTGGAGCGTCGCCGGGAGCAGGAGAAGGGCCGCGAACAGCGCGACCAGCAGGCTGTCACGCCAACGCGGGCCCGCCATCCCCATGACTTCGGCCTTCATCGCCACCCCGATGCTCCTAGAAGCGGAAATAGAGGAAGGGGTTATAGCTGCCGAGCGCCAGCGTCATGGTGCAGAGCACCAGGAGTCCCAGCGGCAGCGCCACAGAGGCGCCGGCGATGAGGAGCCGGGGCAGGAAGGCGCTCTCGCTCCAGCGGGCCAGATGGGCGGTGATCCAGGGGAAAGTCGGCAGCGAGCCGATGAAGCCGGCGATGAAGGCCAGCACTACATCGGTGGTGAGGAACCAGCTGGCGCCGAAGCTCGTGGGCCCCGGATGGCCGAGCCCGGCCATGATCTGGAGATAGTTCGAGGCGTGATGGAAATCCGGCGAGCGGAATATGACCCAGCCGATCAGCACGACGAGCAGCGCATAGGCATGGGCGATGGGTCTCGGCAGGCGCGTCAGCAGCCGGCCTAGGCCCATGCGCTCGATGACGAGGAAGAGCCCGTGCCACAGCCCCCAGATGACGAAGGTCCAGGCCGCGCCATGCCAGAGGCCGCAGAGGAAGAAGACGATCACCAGATTGCGATAGGTGGTGAGCGCCCCTTCCCGATTCCCACCGAGGGGGATGTAGACATAGTCGCGGAACCACTGGGAAAGCGTGATGTGCCAGCGCCGCCAGAACTCCGTGATGGACTTGCTGAGATAGGGGTAGTCGAAGTTGCGCGGGAAATGGAGGCCCAGCGCGCGCGCCAGCCCAATGGCCATGAGCGAATAGCCGCAGAAGTCGAAATAGAGCTGCAGGCTATAGGCGATGGCGCCGATCCAGGCGACCGGCGCCGTGACCATGTCGACGGGAAGCTGGAAGATGCGATCCGCCGGCAGGGCCAGCGTATTGGCGATGAGGGTCTTCTGGGCGAGGCCGATGACGAAGATGCGGATGCCCTCGGCGATGCCGGCCATGGTTTCTTGCCGGCTATGCAGCTCCCCCACGATGGTCTTGAAGCGCACGATGGGTCCGGCGATGAGCTGCGGGAACATGGTGATGTAGAGGGCGAGGGCGAGGAGGTTGCGCTCCGCCTTCGCGTCGCGCCGGTAGACGTCGATCAGATAGGAGAGCGAGTGGAAGGTGAAGAAGGAGATGCCGAGGGGCAGCGCCAGCGGCCAGCGCGGCAGCTGCTGCGCGCCGAAGAGATGGATGATCGGCGCCAGCTGGACCATGACGAAGCTGCCATATTTGAACAGGCCCAGCACGCCCAGATTGACGGCGATGGCAATGGAGATCCAGCGCTTGCTGCTGGGACCGCGGGTGGCCGATTCCTTCTCGATCAGCAGCGCGAAGCGGTGGTTGTAGGCAACGCAGGCCAGCAGCAGGAAGATGTGTGGACCTTCTCCTAGGGTATAGAAGGCCAGGCTGAAGACCAGGAAGACGGCATTGCGGAAGGGCAGAGCGAAATAGGCCAGAAGGAACAGCGGCAGGAAATAGAAGAGAAAGGCGATGGAGCTGAAGACCATGAGAAACCCTGGCGAATCGCTGGCGCGGGGGTACCATGGCACGGTGCTCGAGGCAAAGGAAAGCAGGGCCGCTCCGCCCCGCGCCAGCCCTTCGCTTGCTTTCCCGGCGATCGGATGCCATGAACCGCAGCCGCCGGCGAAAGAGCCAAGGAACATGAGCTGAAATGGCGAC
>DATFRE010000584.1:0-5324 GCA_035263545.1 Dongiaceae bacterium | reverse complement strand
GCGACGGAAGCCGCCATCAGGCAGGCGACCGGACGGGCGGGCGAGGTCACCTGCCGTTTCACCCATGTCTACCCGGACGGGCCCGCCCCCTATTTCACCTTCACGGTGCCCGGCCATCACGGCCGTCTGCTCGAGCAATGGCAGGCTATCAAGAGCGCCGGTCTCGATGCGGTCATCGCCGCGGGCGGCACGGTCACGCATCATCACGCGGTCGGACGCCACCACCGCCCCTGGTACGATCGCCAGCGTCCCCCTCTTTTCGGGGCGGCGCTTCAGGCGGCGAAGCAGGCCCTCGACCCGCAAGGGCTGCTCAATCCCGGTGTCCTGATCGATCCCGCCAGCGCGCCTCCGGCCGGCTGACGCCGATCCCCCTCTTTTCCCCCTTTCCCGCTGCGCGGGGCGAGGGGGAAGACCAGTGCTAGCTCGCCCGCCGCATCCGCGGCGTCTGGTCCTCGTCGAACAGGGCGGCGAGCTGCTCCATCACGGTGCCGCCGAGCTGCTCGGCATCCACCAGCGTGACGGCGCGGCGGTAGTAGCGGGTCACGTCATGGCCGATGCCGATGGCGATCAGCTCGACCGGCGAGCGGGTCTCGATCCACTCGATGACGTCGCGCAGATGGCGCTCCAGGTAGTTGCCCGGATTGACCGAGAGGGTCGAATCGTCGACCGGCGCGCCGTCGGAGATGACCATCAGGATGCGGCGCTGCTCGCCGCGGGCGATCAGACGGTTATGGGCCCAGAGCAGGGCCTCGCCGTCGATGTTCTCCTTGAGGATGCCCTCGCGCAGCATCAGCCCCAGGCTCTTGCGGGCGCGCCGCCAGGGGGCATCCGCGGATTTGTAGACGATATGGCGCAGGTCGTTCAGCCGCCCGGGATTCGTCGGCTTGCCGGCGGCGATCCAGCGCTCGCGCGACTGCCCGCCCTTCCACATCCGCGTGGTGAAGCCCAGCACCTCGACCTTGACGCCGCAGCGCTCGAGGGTACGGGCCAGGATGTCGGCGCTCATCGCGGCCACCGTGATCGGCCGGCCGCGCATGGAGCCGGAATTGTCGATCAGCAGCGTCACCACCGTGTCGCGAAACTCGGTGTCGCGCTCGCGCTTGTAGGAGAGCGGCATCTCGGGATTGACCACGACCCGCGGCAGGCGGGCGCTGTCGAGCAGCCCTTCCTCGAGGTCGAACTCCCAGCTCCGGTTCTGCTTGGCGAGGAGGCGCCGCTGCAGCCGGTTGGCGAGCCGGCCGACCACCGTCTGCAGATGGACGAGCTGCTGGTCGAGGAGCTGGCGCAGGCGGGCCAGCTCCTCGGGATCGCAGAGATCCGCGGCCTCGACCAGCTCGTCGAATTCCTCGGTGAAGGCGCGATAACCCGGCTCGTTCTGCCCGCGCTTGCGCAGATCGGATTCCGGCGGCCGGCCCGGGCGGTTGGGGCTGTCCTCGCCGCCTTCGCCCTTCATCTCCATATCGGTCTCGGCGGCGTCGGTCTCGCCGGTTTCCTCCTGGCCGCTCTCCCCCTCGCTGCCTTCCATCTCGGCGGTGTCGGCGGAGTCCTTCTCTCCGCCCTCGCCCTTGGCCTCGTTGGGATCGTCCTGCTTCGAATCGTCGTCGTCCTGCGCCTCGCTGTCGTCCGACTCCAGATCCTCCGCCCCGGGATCCAGGTCGAGATCGCTGATCAGCCGGCGCACCGCCTTGGCATAGGCCCGCTGGTCGTTCATCACGCCGGCGAGCCCGGCGAGATCGGCGCGCGCCGCATCGCCGATCTCCGGCCGCCAGAGCTCGACCAGGCGCTGGGCGCTCTTGGGCGGGGCGATGCCGGTCATGGCCTCGCGCGCCAGCAGGCGCAGCGCCTCGCCCAGCGGGGCATGCTCGCGCTCCGTCAGGCGGTTGAAGCCGCGCTGGCGGCAATGCTCGTCGAGGGCCGCGGCGAGATTGGCGGCCACACCCTTCATCTGCAGCGCCCCGATGGCCTCCACCCGCGCCAGCTCGATGGCCTCGAAGATCTCGCGCGCCGCCTCGCTCTTCGGCGTCTCGCGGGCATGGAGCTTGCTGTCGTGATGGCGCAGGCGCAGCGCGATGGAATCCGCCGCCCCCCTCGTATTGGCCACATCCTCCGCCGGCAGGTCGCGGGCCGGGAGCGGCAGGCGCACCTCGCCGCCGGTAAAGCCCGGTTGGCCCGGAGCGAAGTTGACGTTCAGCTCGCCCTTATGAGCGATCGCCCGCATCGCCGCGCCGGTCACGCGGCGGAACTCGTCGAGGCGGCTCTCCCGGCTCATGGCGTCACCGACCCGGGGCTCACATCAGCGTCGCGCGGCCGCTGCCCTGCTTGAGGTCGGCGCCGAAGCAGCGCTGATAGTACTCCGCCACCGTCGGCCGCTCGAGCTCGTCGCATTTGTTGAGGAAGGTCAGCCGGAAGGCGAAAGCCGTGTCGTTGAAGATCTTCGCATTCTCGGCCCAGGTCATCACCGTGCGCGGCGACATGACGGTGGAGATGTCGCCATTGACGAAGCCGGCCCGGGTCAGGTCGGCGAGCCGCACCATGGCGTCCACGGTCTTGCGCCCCGCCTCGTTGTCATAGCTGGGGGACTTCGCCAGCACGATCTTCATCTCGTCGTCATGCGGCAGGTAATTGAGCGTCGCGACGATGTTCCAGCGGTCCATCTGGCCCTGGTTGATCTGCTGGGTTCCGTGATAGAGGCCGGTGGTATCGCCCAGGCCCACCGTGTTCGCCGTCGAGAAGAGGCGGAAGGCGGAGTGGGGACGGATGACCCGGTTCTGATCGAGCAGCGTCAGTTTGCCCTCGACCTCCAGCACGCGCTGGATCACGAACATGACGTCGGGCCGGCCGGCATCGTACTCGTCGAAGACCAGCGCGGTCGGCCGCTGCAGCGCCCAGGGCAGCAGGCCCTCGCGGAACTCGGTCACCTGCTTGCCGTCGCGCAGCACGATGGCGTCCTTGCCGATCAGGTCGATGCGGCTGATATGGCTGTCGAGATTGACGCGGATGCAGGGCCAGTTGAGCCGGGCCGCGACCTGCTCGATATGGGTCGACTTCCCGGTGCCGTGATAGCCCTGGATCATGACGCGGCGGTTGTAGGCAAAGCCCGCCAGGATCGCGAGCGTGGTGTCGTGATCGAAGCGGTAGGCCTCGTCGATATCGGGCACATGCTCGCGCGGGTGGCTATAGGCCGGCACCTGCATGTCGCCGTCGATGCCGAAGCTCTGGGCCACGGAAATGGTGATGTCCGGCAGGGAGCCGTTCTCCGCCGGCGCAGATGTCTCAGGCGCCATATCTCTTCGCTCTCGCTTTGGTTTGCCGTGCTTCTAGCAGGTCCTGGTTTAGACCGCCGCACAGTTTTTCAGGGTGCTGTAGGCGAGGTTGATCGCCTTCAGCCGCTCTTCCGCCGCCTTGTCGCCGCCATTGGCGTCGGGATGGAGCTGTTTGGCAAGGGTCTTGTAGCGCTTCTTGATTTCTTCCGTCGTGGCCCCGGGGGCGAGCGCGAGCTCCGCCAGGGCTTGCTCCATCTTGCTTTTCGGCCCCGCCGGCTGCGGCGCGCGGCGGGTTCCGAAGGGGTCGAGATCCTCGGGGATGAACTCCGCCCCGAAGATATGCCGCGCCGTCTGCCAGCGCCCGAGCGGCCAGGTCGGCCGTTCCCAGGTCACGTCCCGGCGGACATGGGCCTCGATCTCCTCCGGCTTCATGCCGGCGTAGTAGTCCCAGGCGCGGTTGTAGTCGCGGACATGCTCCAGGCAGAACCAGAAATAGTCGTTCAGCCGGTCGCGGGATTTGGGGGCGCGGTAGAGCCCCTCGGCGCCGCAGCCGGCATGGTCGCAGAGCTGGACCCGCGGCGCCTCCCGGCCGCCGGCGAAGGGATCCATCTCGATCTGTCGGAATGCCCGAGCCATGCCAGAAGTATGGTGAGGCGGTGCGGAAAGGACAAGCTTGACAGGCCAGCAGGGGCATTGGCGGCAGTTTTTCAGGCCCCCGTCAGCGCCCCTGGGCGCGCTGGCGACGGTCGCCGAGGCCGACCAGGATCATGCCGCCGAGGATCAGGGCGAAGCCGCCGAGGAGCGTGGGATCCAGGGGCTCGCCCAACGCGATCTCCGCCGCGGCGATGCCGAAGGCCGGGACGGCCAGAAAGGAGAGGGAGCTGGTGACGGCTGGCAGCGACCGGGTGACCACCAGGGCGGCCCAACCGCAGAAGCCGATGCAGATCGGCCCGTTATAGAGGAGGAGGGCGAGGAAGGGGGCATCGACCCGCGCATGGAGCGGTCCTTCGACGGCAAGCGAGAGCATCAGAAGGACGCAGCCGCCGAGCAGCATCTGCCAGGGCGCGAGCTGGAAAGGCGTGAGCCGCCAGGAATGGCCGCGGATCACCAGGATCGCAGCCGCCCAGGCGAAGGCGGCCCCCATGAGCAGCAGGTTGCCCCGCACCTCGGCCCCGTTGTGCCAGTCGAATCCCAGCGGGTTGAACAGCACTAGCACGCCGACGATCCCCAGCGCCAGCCCGGCGGCCTTCAGGCTGTTGAGCCGCTCCCCCAGGAAGAGAAGGGCTCCCGGCACAACCCAGAGCGGCGTCGTATAGGCCAGGACCGCCGCCCGGCCGGCCGCCATGGATTGCAGGCCCAGGATGCAGAGCGTCATGTAGAGGGCGAGCTGCACCAGCCCGCCGATGGTGAGCTGCAACAGATCGCCACGGCCGGGAAGACGCACGCCGCCGGCGAGCGCAAGCGCGATGAAGAGCGAGCCGGAGCCGAGGAACAGGCGGATCGTGACGAACCAGAAGGGCGGCAGCACCGCCAGGGTGAGCTTCATTACCGGCCAGTTGGCGCCCCAGAGCAGCACCAAGGACCCGAGCAGCAGATAGGCGGTCCGTCGCGAATGGACCCCCGTTTCAAGGGCGACGGCCTGTTGCATCCGGGCGCGGAGGCTAGCATCTTCGCTCCCCAGGAGGGCCATCATGCAGGTCAAGGCAGCCATCGAAAAAAAGCTCACCGTGGCGCTGGCGCCGTCACGGCTCTCGGTCGTCGACGATTCGCAGCGCCATGCCGGCGCCCGGCCCGAGGGCGAGACCCATTTCAACGTCGAGATCGTCGCCGCCCGCTTCGCCGGCCTCGGCCGCCTTCAGCGCCAGCGCCTGGTCTACGAGATCCTGGCCAAGGAACTGAAAGGCCCCGTCCACGCCCTCGCCCTCCAGACCCGCACGCCGGAGGAGGATGCAGCGGGGCGGTAGCGTAGGGTAGAGGACGATGAAGTAGTCGTTCTTTTACCCCCTCGCCCCCCGAAGGGGGGAGAGGGTCGGGGTGAGGGGGTGTCGGTTGCCAAAGAAT
>DATFRE010000583.1:0-8450 GCA_035263545.1 Dongiaceae bacterium | reverse complement strand
GCCGCCTCTCTGCGCGAAGGTCGCGGCGGCATAGAGATCGGCATCGGGCAGGAGGCCGCCCCCGCCGGGATGCGCCGGATCGGGGGCGCCGACGAGGAGGGCCGCGATCGCCGTGCCATGGGCGGGATCGGCGGCCACGCGGCCCGGCTCGAGGAAGGAGCGCTGATGCAGCTTGCGTCCGGCGAAGGCCGGCAGGCCGGCGGCGAGCCCGGAATCGATCATGCCGATGCGCAGGCCCGACCCACAGCCTTCCCCGCCCGACCAGCGGATCATGCGCCGCGCATAGTCCGGCGCCGGCAGCGAGACCACCTGGGCCGCCTCGGTCTCATAGGAGCCGTAGACGCTGTTGACGTCGGCCGTCACGCCGGGGAGGTGCGCATGGAGCAAGGCGACCGCCTGGCGCGAATCCAGGCCGGCCGGGGTCCCGAGCTTCAGCACCGAAAGGCCGAGGGCGCTGAGGGGCCGCGCCTCGATCAGGCGGAAGCCCAGGCTCTGGACCCGGGCCAGGGTCTCGGGGCGATCGCCCAGCACCACCACCTCGCCGGCCTCGAAGCCATGCCGCCCCTCATGGCCGGAATTGGACCCGCCGGCCGCAGCGCTGCCGCCGGAGGCCGAGAGCCCGGTCCCGCCGCCATCCACGCTTGTGCCGTTGCCATTCCCCTGATTGTTGCCGTTCCCGTCGCCGTTGCTGTTGCCGTTGCCGTTCCCGTTCCCGTTGCCGTCGCCATTCCCCTGGCCGCCGTTCCCATTTCCATTTCCATTGCCATCACCGCCGCCCTTCCCCTCGCCTTTCCCATTGCCATGGCCGTTGCCATCATCCGCAAGCGCGGGGGCGACCAGGCGATCCAGGGAATCGATCGAGGAGAGGCAGGCGCCCGCAAGCCCCAGGGCGAGGAGGCGCAAGAAGGCGGCGGCCAGGAGAAACTGCGGCGCCCGCCGGCCGCTGGAAGGCGAGGAGGGAACTCGCTCGGACATCGTCATTGACTATGGATGTTCCGGCCGAAAAGTCAGTTACCGGCCGCTAATGGTCACGGCAGAGGCGCTCAAATGCCTCACTGGCCCGGCAGCAGCATGACGTTCCAGCTCTGGTCCGCGCCGCGGCAGGCGATGCCGGCGTTCTCTTGCGTGCTGCTGCCACGGGTCTCGTGGCGCGCGAACTCCCGGCATTCGGCGCCGAAGCCCGTGGTAAAGCGCCGGCCGAGCTTGATGCTGCCATGATCCTCGGCCGTGCCGGTATAGGCGAAGGCCTGTCCCTCGGCGCCGCTGTCGAGGGCCGGCATCAAGGTCGATTCATAGGCCGTGTTCAGGGGATCCACCACCGCAGCGGCCGGCACGTAGCCTTCGACTTGATCCGCCTGAATCAGGCGCAGCTCATAGCCGCCAACCAGCCCGATGGCGAGCGCAGCCAAGCTCGCCGCCAAGGGCAGCAGCCGGCGCATCGGCCAGCGCGGCCGGCGCGACGCCGGCGGAACTCCGCCCACGCCTGCCGCCAGCAGCAGGCGGTCCGGCACCGGCTCGTTGAGTACCCCATCGAAGGCATGGGCCGCGGCGGCGCCGCTGAGGCGAAGCTGGCGCACGGTCTCCCGCGCCACGGCGTTCTGCATCAGCGCTGCTTCCACCGCCGCGGCCTGGGCCGGTGGCAGTTCCTTGTCCACATAGGCGACCAGGGTTTCCTGGTCGAGGTTGAGGGGCAGATCGTTCATCTTCACCATCCCTTCAGGCGCTGTACCCGATTCCCGGCTCAGCGCAGCTTGATCACATTGGCGTTACTGCCCTTCGGCTCGCTCCCGCTCCGGGGCTGCTCCAGAGCCTCGCCGAGAGCGAGGCGTGCCCGGGCCAGCCGGCTCATGACCGTGCCGATCGGCAGCTGCAGGATCTCCGCCGCTTCCCGATAAGCGACCCCCTCCACGGATATCAGCAGCAGGACCGTGCGCTGCTCCGGCGTGAGACCGGCGATCGCCCGGCGCACCTCCGCCAAAGCCAGGCGCGATTCCATTTCCACCGCCGCATCGCCACCGGGAAGCTCGGCCAGCGCCGTGGGATCCATCGCTGCGGGCCCCCGCCTGCGGTGCCGCAACCGGTCGATCCAGACCGTCTGGACGATGCGATACATCCAGCTCACCAGACGCGTTCCCGGCTTGTACTGGTCGCGTCGCGCCAGGGCGCGCTCGCAGGCGGCCTGAACCAGATCGTCCCCCTCGTCGATGGAGCCGGCAAGGCCGAAGGCGAAGCGCCGCAACTTCGGCAGCGCCGCCACCAACTCCTGATCGAACGTTGCATCCGCCATTCGCCGCCGGCCTCCCCGCGCCCAGGAATAACGCCCGAGCCTGAAGATTATTCCGGCCCGGGCGCCCAGGGCACAAGGCCAAGGGCACAAAGCAGAAGCCGCCGCAACCGTTCCGCGCCCTCGAAATAGGGTCTAGCATCGCGGGAACCATGCGCAGGCTCTGCTGGCTCCTCCTGCTTTTCCTTGTCACGGCGCCCCTGGCGGCCCACGCCGACGGTTTCGCCCTCGCAAAGCAGGGTTTCCAGGCCCAGAAGCAAGGCCAATGGGACGAGGCGATCCGTCTCTATAGCGCCGCCCTGGAGGCCGGCGACCTCGACGACAAGAGCCGGCTGCTGGTCATGGGTCTGAGAGGAAATGCGCTGGGCATCCGCGGGCGCTACGACGAGGCGGTGCAGGCCTTCGATGCGGCGATTCGCCGCGACCCGTCGAGCCCGCTCCCCTATGTCGGTCGGGGGATGGTCCATTTGCAGATGGGCGCGGCCGACCTCGCCATCGCCGATGACGAGGCGGCGATGAAGATCGCGCCCGAGGACCGCTTCGCCCAGGCCAACCGGGCGCTCGCCCGCTTCTATCTCGGCCGGTTCGATGCGGCGGCCGAGGACTATGCCAGTCTTCACGCCCATGACCCGGCCGATGCCGGTTTCCTGCTCTGGCTCCATATCGCCCGTGAGCGCGCCGGCGCCGACGACGACGACGCTTTCCGGCAGGATGCCGCCGCCATCGACCCGGCGCGCTGGCCCGGCCCGGCGGTCGCCTATTTCCTGGGGCAGGGAACGGCGGAGGAGGTCATGGCCGCGGCGGATCAGGGCAGCAAGGCCGAACGGCTGCAGCAGGGCTGCGAAGCCGGCTTCTATCTCGGCGAGGCGGCGCTGCTGAAAGGCGATAGGAGCACAGCACAGGCAGAGTTCCGCAAAGTGCTGACCGACTGCGATCTCTATCGCGGCAACTACGTCTATTTCAGCCGGGCCTATGGCGCCGCCGCGGCGGAGCTGAAACGGCTTCCCTAGCCTTCGCTTACTGCCGCTTCGCTAAGGAGCCCGCCGGTCCAGTACGCTGGCCGCCCGGCGGCGCCGGGCTTCCTCGGCCACCTCCTTGGGCACGATCGCCATGCCGATGGGGGCGAGGGAGATGCGCACAAGCTTGAAATGCACGATGCCGAAGGGGATGCCGATGATGGTGATGAAGAAGAAGACGCCGATGACGAGATGGGCGATGGCGAGCCAGATGCCGGCGAAGAGGAACCAGATCACATTGCCGATGAAGCCCAGCGGCCCGGTGCCGATATCCTCCGCTCCCGTCAGCTCATAGCGGCTGATCGCCTCATTGCCGAAGGGCAGCAAGGTATAGAGGGCGATATTGAACGCGGCCCGGCCGAAGGGAATGCCGACGATCGAGACGAACATGATAAGGCTGGCGAAAAACCAGCCCGCTGCCAGCTCGAGGCCGCCGAAGATCAGCCAGAGGATATTGAGGGCAAGCGCCATGACGGGCGCAGTCTAACGCAGGACGCCGGGGAGGCTCATCCGATCTTTCCGCGGTCCAGGTGAGGACGGAAAGCCGGGCTAACCCGGCAACCCCGCCGCTCGGCAGCCATCGAGCCAGTAGAGCTCGTCGGCGGCGCGCCGGAAGCGGACCGAGCGCTTCTCGCGCCAGAGGGTCCAGTCGGTGCGGCGCTGAAGGAAGAGATCGAGATCGGCCTTGGCGGCATCGGCGAGACCGAGCCTGGTTTCGACCACGGCGCGCAGCAGCAGGCAATCGACCATGTAGTCCGGGTCCTTCGGCGCCGCGCGCATGCGATCGAGCTCCGCTATCGCGTCCTTCTCGCCGCCCGCCGCCTCGCGGCCCTTCAGGTAGTAGGCCCAGGCGAGATTCCAGCGGTACCAGTCCGGCACATCCTCCTTCTTCTTGCCCGCCATGGCCTCGCCGATCAGCGCGATGCCGGTGTCGATATTGCCGGCATAGATCTCGGCCTCTGCCCGATCGACCTTGATCTCGTCGGAGCTGCCGGGGAGCTCGGTCGCGCTGCGGTAGAAGTTGAGCGCGGCGGCGAAATGACCGGTGTTCAGGTGATAGAAGCCGAGCTGGGCATGGGCGTAGGGATCCTTGGGCGCCAGGCGCAGTGCTTCCTCGGCTTCGTCGCGCGCCTCGTTCAGGGCGCTCTCCCCGCTCCAGCCCTGGAGCCAGGCCTGGATCAGCGTGTAGGCGAGAAGCGCGCGCGCCTTCGCCAGGGCCGGATCCTGGGCGATCGCCCGGCGGAACATATCGCGCGAGCCGAACAGCGCCTGGGGGCCCTGGAGCGAATAGGCCTGCCGCCCGGCATAATAGGACAGCTCTGCCACGCTTCTCGCCGCTTTCATGCAAATCTCCCCTGTTGATCGCCATGCGCCAGCGGCCCCGTGCCGAAGGCGAGCGGCTTCAGCGCCATGGCCGATTCGCCCGGAAGGCTCTCGGGCAATCCCGCCAGGCGTACCCCTTCCAGCCAATGCTCCTCATCCGCCGGATCGCGGAAGCGCACGGATCGGCGCTCCGTCTCGACGGTCCATTCCGGGCGGCTGTCGCGGAATACCTTCAGCTCGCCCGCCGCCGGCTTCGCTTTCCCCTGGCGCGCGAGGCTCGCGGCCAGCAGCAGCCGCGCCTCCGGATGGGGGCGCATGATCTTGCGCAAGGCGGCCACCGACGCCGCATAGTCCTTGGTGAAGTAATGGGCCCAGCCGAGGTTCCAGCGATACCAGTCCGGGACGCGTGGATTGAGCAGCATCGCCCGCTGGATATGGTCGATCGCCTCGCTGTGCCGGCCGGCATAGACGAGCGCCTCGGCGAAGTCGACCAGCAGATCGGCATCATTGGGGTTCAGCTGGAGCGCCCTTTCATACTGCGCGATCGCGAGATCGAAATCCCGCCCATTGAGGCAGCAGAAGGCAAGGAAGGAATGGGTCAGATAGTCGTCGGGGTCGAGTTCGACGGCGCGCTGCGCGTAGGTTTCGGCGAGGGCATGGGCATCGTCCTCGCGCCATCCATTGAGCCATTCCTGCAGATAGACATAGGCCAGCGCGCCCCAGGCGCGGCCGTAGAGCGGGTCGAGGGTTGTCGCCTTCTCGAGCCAGCCGCGCGAGGCCGCGAGCTCCTCTTCGCTCCTAGTCGAAAAAAGATGGAGGCCGCGCAGATAGGCCTCATAGGCGTTGACGCTCGCCGGATGCTTGCGCGCGGCGCGCTCATGCTCGGCGGCGGTCACGCGCAGCGCGAGCGCGGTAACGATGAGATGGAGGATCTCGTCCTGCACCGTGAAGAGATCGCTTCGCGGCCGGTCGAAGCGCTGGGCCCAGAGGTGGTGCCCCTCGACCGCATCGATGAGCTGCGCGTTGATGCGGATCCGCTCACCCAGCCGCTGCACGCTGCCTTCGAGCACGTAGCGCACATGCAGATCGCGGGCGACCTCTTCGACCCGCGTGGGCCGGCCCTTGTAGGTAAAGGCCGTGTTGGTCGCGATGACGAAGAGGTTGCTGAACTTCGACAGGTCGGTGGTGATGTCGCTGGTCAGGCCGTCGCAGAAAAAGTCCTGCTCCTCATCGGCGCTGAGATTGTCGAAGGGCAGGACGACGATGCCGGGGCCGTAGGGCTCCGCCTCCCCGGCAGCGGCCCAGCGCCCCGTATCCTCGCCCGGATTGCCCGATTCGCCCGGCGGCGCCAGACGGATCCGGTAGACGCGGATCGCATCGTTGACGTTGCTGACGCGCTGCTCGCCGATGTCGCGATAGCTGAGCCGCAGCTTATGCCTGACCTGATCGTAGGCATCGCCGGAGATGCAGATCCCCCCGGGCTCCGCCAGCTGCTCGAGCCGGGTGGCGATATTCACCCCGTCGCCGTAGATATCGCCGTCCTCGACCATGACATCGCCGAAGGTGACGCCGATCCTGAGGCGCATCCGGCGGTCGGCGGCGAGCGGCAGGTTCGAGGCTTCGATGGCCTGCTGCAGCTCGACGGCGCATTCGACGGCGTGCACCACGCTGGCGAACTCGGCGAGCACCCCGTCGCCCATCAGCTTGACGATGCGCCCGCCATGGCCGCTGACCTGCGGCTGGATCAGGCTCTGCTGCTGGCTGCGCAGGGCGGCGAGCGTGCCGGCCTCATCCTGGCTCATGAGGCGGCTATAACCGACCACGTCGGCCGCGACTATGGCGACGAGCTTGCGTTCCATCGCTGCCGTCCGGAGTCTCCCCTCAGATTCCGCCGACCTTGGATTCGTCCGGTCATCCAAGGACTTGCCCTTTGCCGACGATACAGCGCCCCGGGCCGGGCCAGGCATGACATTTAACGCAATCCCGCCCCCCAGCAGCCGCGCATCGGGCGGATATAGGTGAGCCACTGCTGAAGACTTCGTTAACTTGGAGAGTTAGGCATAACCGAACGACTGAGGATAGCCCGCCAAACAGCTTCAGCCCAGCTGCACCAGATGTCCCGCCCCGACCTCCCGATATTCGCGGCGGGGCGGGACATAGCCGAGCGGCCGAACCGGACTCTTCAACTCATCGGCCATCATGTTCCGGGTAATCCCCCGACGCGACGGGTCCGGAACCGGCACGGCGGCCAGCAGCTTTTTCGTATAGGCATGCCGGGGGTTCTCGAAGACGCTTTGCCGCGGCCCGATCTCCACGATCTCGCCCAGATACATCACCGCCACGCGATGGCTGAGGCGTTCGACCACGGCCATGTCGTGGGAGATGAAGATGAAGGCGAGCTTGAGGGCTTCCTGGAGCTCCATCAGCAAATTGCAGACCTGCGCCTTGATCGAGACATCGAGCGCCGAGACGCTCTCATCGGCCACGATCACCTGCGGGTCGAGCGCAAGCGCCCGGGCGACACAGATGCGCTGGCGCTGGCCGCCGGAGAATTCGTGCGGATAGCGCGACATCATCTCCGCGTCGAGGCCGACCCGCTCGAGCAGCGACACGACCTTGTCGCGTACCTCCCCGCGCCGGCCGATGCCGTGCTCGAGCAACGGTTCGGCGATGGCGCTGCCGATCTTCATGCGGGGGTTGAGGCTGGCGAAGGGATCCTGGAACACCATCTGGATGCTGGCCCGTTCGCGGCGCAAGGCCGATGGGTTCAGCGCCAGGAAATCCGCACCGTTGAGACGCACGCTGCCGCCTTCCGGCTCGACCAGCCGCGTGATCGCCCGTCCCGTGGTGGACTTGCCGCAACCGGATTCCCCGACGAGCGCCAGCGTCTCACCATGCCGAAGATCGAACGAAACATCCTCCACGGCATGGATCGCACCGGTCTTGCGGCCGAACACACCGCTGTAGATGTCGAAATACTTCCGAAGATTCCGTACTTCGAGGACCGGCGCCTCGGCGCTCTCGACCGTGCCGGCCACCTCGCCCGGTTCGCTCCGCGTTCCGGTCGCCATGTCGATGACCGGAAAGCGCACAGGCCAGCTACGCTCAGCCATCGAGCCTAATCGCGGCACGGCGGAGAGCAGCGCCCGCGTATAGGGGTGCCGGCCATGCATGAAGATTTGTTCGGTGGAACCGGCTTCTACCGCCTCGCCGCGATACATGACGATTGTGCGGTCGGCGATCTCGGCGACGACACCCATATCATGGGTGATGAAGAGCACGGACATGCCTTCTTCCTGCTGCAGGCTCTTGATCAGATCGAGGATCTGGCCCTGGATCGTCACGTCGAGCGCGGTGGTCGGCTCGTCGGCGATCAGCAGCTTCGGATGGCAGGCGAGAGCGATGGCGATCATCACGCGCTGGCGCATGCCGCCGGAGAACTGATGCGGATACTCGGCGAAGCGCGATGCGGCGTTCGGGATGCGGACGCGCTCCAGCAGCCGGATGGTCTCCGCCCTCGCCTGGTCCTGGCCGAGACCGCGATGCACGACCAATGCCTCCGAGATCTGCCGGCCGATGGTGAAGACCGGGTTCAGGCTGGTCATCGGCTCCTGGAAGATCATCGCGCAGTCATTGCCGCGCACCTGCTGCATCTCGGCACGCGACAGGGAGAGGACATCGCGACCGCCGAGCAGGATGCGTCCCTCGATCCGGCTCGCCCCTTTCGGCAGCAGCCGCATGATCGAAAGCGCCGTCACGCTCTTACCGGAGCCGCTCTCTCCGACGAGTGCCACCGTCTCGCGCGGGCGCACCTCGAAGCCGACATG
>DATFRE010000582.1:0-5792 GCA_035263545.1 Dongiaceae bacterium | reverse complement strand
TTCCCCCTCGCCCCCGGAACGGGGGAGAGGGTCGGGGTGAGGGGGTGGAAATGCCAAGCACCGGACTTGTAAGACCCTCACCCGGCCGACGCCGCCGCACGGCGTCGATTCCCTCTCCCGCTTCAAAGCGCGGGAGAGGGGCAATAAGGAGCGTGGGGAAGGTTCAGGCCAGCTCGATCTCGCCGTCGATTACCAGCTTGAGCGTGGTGCCGCCGAGGGCGAGGGTCACCTCGGCGGGAAGCTTCTCGTCGCCCTTCAGCCTGCCGGCGGCGAGCCCCTCGCGCACCGCGTCCTCGATGGCGCGCTGGCCCGTGATGCCGACCTTCTTCAGGAACTTGCGCAGGCTCATATTGAAGACGTCTTCGTTCATCTGGCCGCCTCCTAGCTCCGGTAGCTCGGGTCTTCGCGGTCGAGGGCGCGGATATGCGCCGCCCATTCCCGCTCGCCCAGGGGCTTGCCATCGTCGCGCTCGTTCTGCCGCGCGGTCTTCTCGCAGACCTCCGGCGGCGGGATGACGAGCTCGCTTCCGCCGGCCAGCGCGGCGATCTGCACCTCGCAGGCCCGCTCGAGATAGAACATCAGGCTGAAGGCTTCCGCGATGGTGCGCCCCGCGGTCAGCAAGCCATGATTGGTCAGGATCATGGCGCGCCTGTCGCCGAGGTCGGCGACGATCCGCGGCCGCTCGTCATGGTCCAGCGCGATGCCTTCGTAGTCGTGGTAGGCGAGGCGGTTATAGAAGGCCAGCGAGATCTGGTTCAGCGGCAGCAGGCCCTGCTTCTGGCAGGCGACCGCCATGCCGGCGCGGGTATGGGTGTGGAGCACGCAGAACACGTCGTGGCGCGCGGCATGGATGGCGCTGTGGATGGTGAAGCCCGCGGCATTCACGCCATAGGGCCCATCCTCGATCTGGCGGCCTTCGAGATCGATCTTCACCAGGCTGGAGGCGGTGATCTCGTCGAACATCAGCCCATAGGGATTGAGCAGGAACTGATCCTCCGCCCCCGGCACCCGGGCGGAGATGTGGGTATAGATCAGGTCGGTCATGCGATAGCGGGCGACCAGCCGGTAGCAGGCCGCGAGCTGGACCCGCGTCTCCCATTCCGCTTCGGACCAGCGGGTCTGGCGGTCGATCTTGGTCACGGTTGCCATGGGTCTGTGTTCCTTCGCTGCTGGGCCGATCTTAGCATGTCCCGTGTCCCGATTCCGAAATTCGCTGGACGAGATTCTCAGCGGCTCCGGGACACTCGTAATTGATCCGAGTGGCCTGCTTATCCCAGAAATTCGCAAGCGAATTTCTGGGGCATGACACTAGGCGAATCGCAAGCTCTGGCCGATGCCCAGCCGGGCTGCCTTCTCGAGCAGCGCATGGCCGAGGGCGATATCGGTGGTGCTGAGGCCCCGATGCCAGAGCAGGATGGTCTCCTCGGCACTCTCGCGGCCCGGCTTCAGCCCGGCGACGATCTGGCCGAGCTCGGCATGGAGGTTCGCCTCGGTCAGCTTGTCCATATCCACATGGCGGCGGAGCGCCCCATAGGGCAGGCCCTTGCGGCATTGCCCCCAGTCATCCACCACCATCTTGTCCATGATGTCGGTGAGCGAAAGCTCGACCGCGCTCATGGTGCCATAGGGAATGACGAAGGCGCCGGGCTTGATCCACTCGGTCTTGAGCATCGGCGCCGGCGCCGGCAGGCGCGAGGCCTCGACCACGATATCGGCGTCGCGGACGCAGCTTTCCCAATCCGCCGTCGCCGCGACCGTCTTGCCAAGATCGGCGGAGAGCCGCGCGGCGAAGGCGTCGCGGCTCTCCGGCCGGCGCGAATGGACCCGGATCTCGTCGAAATGGAAAAGGCTGTCGAGCAGCCGGACGTTCCAATAGGCGGTACCTCGGGCGCCGATATGGCCCAGCACCCGCGACTCACGGCGCGCGAGGTAGTGCGCGCCCAGCGCGGTCACCGCCCCGGTGCGCATCTCGGTGATGGCGGTGGCGTCGATGATGGCCTTGGGCATGCCGGTTTCGGGATCGAACAGGTTCAGCAGCGCCATTTCCGAGGGCAGCCCGCGGCGGTAGTTCTCGACGAAGTCGCCGACCACCTTCACCCCCGCAAGGCCCAGGGGCCAGACGACGCCGCGCAGCACGTTGAAATGCCCGCGATCCGAGCTTTCGGGCACCAGATGGACCCGGGGCTCGATCACCACCCGCCCCTGGCCCTGCGCCCGCAGCGCCGCCTCAACCGCGGCCAGGATCTCCTCATCGCTCAACGCCAGGCGCTCGACTTCGGGCCCCCCCAGATATGTCAGGTTGACGCTTGCGGGCTCACCGCTCATGAATCGGGCGCCTTTTCTTGGGATGGATGCCCAGCCAAGCGGGAGAGGATCGGCCTGTCAACCACATCCGCAGCCATGCTCAACGATCGCAACTTCACGGCAGAGTATGGCCGGCTGGAGCAGGTTTCGCCGCTGATCCGCCGGATCGTCGCGCGCAATCCCGGACCCTTCACCTTCCTCGGCACCGGCACCTATGTGGTGGGACGGGGGCGGGTCGCGGTGATCGACCCGGGCCCGGATCTCGCCGAGCATGTGACGGCGCTGCTGGCCGGGCTCGCCGGCGAAAGCGTCTCCCATATCCTCATCACCCATACCCATCTCGACCATTCGCCCGCCGCCGCGGCGCTGCAGGCGGCAACCGGCACGCCGACCTATGGCTTCGGTCCCCATGGCCGCTGGGGCGAGACCGGCGAGTCGGGGGCCGACCTCGCCTTCACCCCCGACCATCGCCTCGCCGATGGCGACAGCGTCGCGGGTGCAGGCTGGCGACTCGAGGCACTCCATACACCCGGCCATGCCTCGAACCATCTCTGCTTCGCGCTAGCGGATGAGCAGGCGCTCTTTTCCGGCGACCATGTGATGGGCTGGTCGACCACGGTGGTGGCTCCGCCGGACGGGGATATGGCGGCCTATATGCGCTCTCTCGCGCGGCTCAGGCAGCGCCAGGACGAGACCTACTGGCCGACCCATGGCGGGCCGATCCGCGATCCGCATCGTCATGTGGACGCTCTGATCGAGCATCGCCTGGCGCGCCGTGCCGCGGTGCTGGCAGCACTCGGCGCGAAGCCGGCGGCCCCCATCGCCCTGGTCGACACCGTCTATCCCGGCCTCGACCCGCGGCTGCGCGCTGCCGCCGCCGAGTCGCTGCTGGCGCATCTGATCGAGCTCGCTGAGAGCGGCCTGGTGCGGGAAAGTGACGGCGGTTGGTCGAAGTGACACGCTATTGCCTTTGCCGACTCACGCGCTGCGCATAGAATCATGGCGTTCAACTCGATTCGGGGAGCTACCCATGATTCGCCATACCCTCGCCGCCGGCGCCGTCCTGCTGGCGCTCGCTGCCGGCACGGCCTCCGCCGGCGTCATCACCACCCCGGCGCTGCCGGCTGCAACCGGCTATACGACCGTCGCCGCCACGACGACCACCATGACGGTCAGCCATTCCTATGCCCATCTGCGGGAGAAGCCGACGACCAAATCCACCCTGCTGGCGACCCTGAAGCACGGCACCAAGGTCGAGGTGCTGGACAAGGTCGACGACGGGAAATGGACCCATGTGAAGGTCGCCGGCAAGGAGGGCTACATCTCCACCAGCCTGCTGAAGTAATCGCGCTTCTGAAGTAATCGCGTTGGGCGCAAGCGGTCGTTAAACCGCCGCTTCAGGGGGCGGCGGTTGCGATCATCTTATGCAGCTTTGGCGCCGGCGCGATCCACCGGGTGCCCGGCAGCCGGCGCCGGGACCGCGGCCACCGGGGGCTTGTGCCGGCCGACGCCGAACCAGCTGGCGACCCGCTCCATGTAGAGATAGAGCACCGGGGTGATGTAGAGCGTCAGAAGCTGGGAGAGGGCGAGGCCGCCGACAATAGCGATGCCCAGCGGCCGGCGGGCTTCCGATCCCGTACCGAGACCCAGGGCGATGGGCAGGCACCCCATGAAGGCGGCCATGGTGGTCATCATGATGGGGCGGAAGCGGATGATCGAGGCCTCGATGATCGCCGCCGCCGGCGCCATGCCGATGCCGCGCTGCCGCTCGAGCGCGAAGTCGATCATCATGATGGCGTTCTTCTTGACGATGCCCACCAGCATGATGATGCCGACGAAGGCATAGAGGCTGAGAGGCAGGCCCGCGAGCTCGAGCGCGATCAGCGCCCCCATGCCCGCCGCGGGCAGGCCCGAGAGAATCGTGAGCGGGTGGAAGAAGCTCTCATAGAGAATGCCGAGCACGATGTAGACGACGAGGATGGCGACCGCCAGCAGGAGCCCCAGCCCCTGGGTCGAGGCCTGGAAGGCCTGGGCGGTGCCCTGGAAGTTCGTCTCCACGGTGGCGGGCATGCCGAGGGACTCCTCGATCCTTCGGATATCCTGCTGCGCCTGGCCGAGAGTGCGGCCGAGCGGCAGGTTGAAGGAGATGGTGACCGCGGGGAGCTGCCCCTGATGGTTCACCGTCAGCGGGCTGGTGCCGTGCGTGATCTGCACCAGCTCGCGCAGCGGCGTCAGCGTACCGGAGGCAGAGCGGATATAGAGCCGCGAGAGCGCCGCCACGTCCCGCTGGAAGGGCTCTTCCAGCTCGATGATGACCTGATACTGGTTGGACGAGGTATAGATCGTCGAGATCTGCTGGGCGCTGAAGGAGGCGGCGAGCGCCTGCTCGATCTGCTCGGCGGAGATCCCGAGGGCTGCGGCCCGCGACCGATCGATGGCGACGTTGACGGTCGGGCCGGCAAGATCCATGTCGCTGGTGACATCGGTGAAGCCGGGCGCCTTCTGCAGGGCGTCCAGGAGCTTCCCGGCCGTGCCATAGAGATCGGGCAGGCTCATGCTCTGAAGCGTGTACTGGTACTGCGATTTGGTGAAATTGCCGCCGACGCGGATCACCGGGGGGTTCTGCAGGTAGACGTTGATGCCCGGGATCTGGGCCAGCTTCGGCCTGAGCTCCTGGATCACCTGATCGGCCGAAAGCTTGCGCTTCGCGCGCGGGGTCAGCCGGATGAAGATGTTGCCCGAGTTGCTGGCCGGCCGGGGACCACCGGCGCCGACCGCCGACATGGTCCCCTCCACATTGGGGTCCTCGCGGATCACGTCCACCGCGGCCTTCTGGTGGCGCACCATCTCGGCGAAGGAGAGCCCGTCGGCGCCCTCGGTATAGGCGACGATCTGGTTGGTGTCCTCGCTGGGGATGAAGTCCTTCGGGATATCGCGGAAGAAGTAGACCGTGCCGGCCAGGCTGCCGAGGAAGACGAGGAAGATCAGCGGGCGGTGGGCAACGGCCCATTTCAGCGACGCGGCATAGCCGCCTTGCATCAGGTCGAAGGACCGCTCGAAGAAGCGATAGACCGGGCCATGCCTCTCCCCGTGATGGGCGCGCACGAAGCGGCTGCAGAGCATGGGCGTCAGGGTCAGGGAGACGAGGCCGGAGACCAGGATCGCCATGACGATGGTGACGGCGAACTCATGGAGCAGGCGCCCGACGATGCCGCCCATGAACAGCACCGGGATGAAGACCGCGGCCAGCGAGAGGGTCATGGAGATGATGGTGAAGCCGATCTCGTGGGAGCCCTTGATGGCCGCCTGCATCGGGGTCTCGCCGGCCTCGATATGGCGAACGATGTTCTCGAGCATGACGATGGCATCATCGACGACGAAGCCGACGGACAAGGTCAGCGCCATGAGGGATAGGTTGTCCAGGCTATAGCCCATCAGGCTCATGCCCGCGAAGGTGCCGACGACGGAGATCGGCAAGGCGAGCGAGG
>DATFRE010000581.1:0-19875 GCA_035263545.1 Dongiaceae bacterium | reverse complement strand
GGAAGAGAAATACGGCTACTACCTGGAGGATCTGGCGCCCGGAATGGCGGCGACCTATGCCAGGACTGTGACCGAGGCGGATGTGGTCCTTTTCGCCGGGGTTTCGGGGGATAGCAACCCGGTCCATATGGACAACGAGTTTGCCCAGGGAACCATGTTCAAGGGCCGGATCGCCCATGGCATGCTGACCGCGAGCTTCATCTCCACTGTGCTGGGAACCCGCCTTCCGGGCCCCGGCTGCATCTATGTCAGCCAGAACCTCAAGTTCCGCGCCCCGGTGCGCATCGGCGACACCGTGCGCACCCGGGTCGTCGTCACCTCGGTCGATATGGAGCGGGGCCGGGTCGCGCTCGAGACGACCTGCAGCGTTGGCGAGACGGTGGTGATTTCCGGCGACGCCATTCTGGTGGCGCCCCGCCGGCCGGTGGTCCAGGCGGCGGAGTAGCCCCTCCACCGAGGCCCCCACGAAGCTCCTGGCGCGGAGGCCGCCCGTTCCAACAGGGGCCATCAAGCTATATATGTTCCCCGCCATGCGTCTGTTCAGGCATCATACGGAGATCCCGGTCGAAGCGCGCGGCGCGGTCATCGCGTTGGGCAATTTCGACGGGCTGCATATGGGCCATCAGCGGGTGATCGGCGAGGCGCTGAGACTGGCCGCCGAGCTGGAGGCGCCCTGCGGCGTGCTCACCTTCGAGCCCCATCCGCGTGCCTATTTCCAGCCCGATCGGCCGGCCTTCCGGCTGACTCCCTTCCGCATCAAGCTGCGCCAGCTCGACGCCATGGGAGTGGATTATGTCTATCTCCTCGCTTTCGACCGGGCGCTTGCGGCGCGCAGCCCCGAATCCTTCATCGTCGAGGTGTTGGGCCAGGGGCTCGAGCCCGCCCATGTCGTGGTCGGCTATGACTTCGTCTTCGGCAAAGGCCGGAGCGGCAATGCCGCGCTGCTGAGCGATCTGGGGCGCGCCGCCGGCTTCGGCGTCACCTCGGTCGCCGCCGTCGCCGATCCCGAGGGCGTGGTCTATTCCTCGACCAAGGTGCGCGAGCGTCTCGCCGCCGGTGATCCCACGGGCGCCGCCCGGCTGCTGGGCCGGCCCTGGGAGATCGAAGGCCGTGTGGAGACCGGCGACAAGCGCGGCCGGCTCTTGGGCTTTCCCACCGCCAATGTCGCCCTTGCCGACTATCTCCTGCCGGCGCTCGGGGTCTATGCCGTCAAGGCCGGAATCGACGAAGGGCGCGGCACGCGCTGGATCGACGGCGTCGCCAATCTCGGCCGGCGTCCCACCGTCGGCGGAACCCGGGTTCAGCTCGAGACCCATCTCTTCGATTTCTCCGGCGACCTCTATGGGCGCCATCTCAGGGTCGCGCTGATCGATTTCATCCGCCCCGAGCGTAAGTTCGAGAGCCTCGATGCCCTCAAGGCCCAGATCGCCGCCGACAGCGCCGAGGCCCGGCTGCGGCTCGCCGCCTATGACGGCCCGCCGCCCGCCCATGTCCCGCCGCGGCTCCGGCCCCGGCGGGTCGACAGACCGGCCGAGAGCGTCTATGAGAGCGCGCTCAAGCCGCACCGGAAGTGACCCGCGAGCCCTGCCCACCATGAGCTTCGACTGACATGAGCGCCGACTACAGGACCACGGTCTTCCTGCCGCGCACCGATTTCCCGATGCGCGCCAATCTGCCCGTGCGCGAGCCCGAGATCCTGAAGCGCTGGGAGGAGATGGGGCTCTACGCCCGGCTGCGCGCGAGCGCCAAGGGCCGGCCGAAATTCGTGCTCCATGATGGGCCGCCCTATGCCAATGGCGCGATCCATATCGGCCATGCCCTCAACAAGATCCTGAAGGATGTGGTCAACCGCGCCCAGCAGATGCTGGGCAAGGACGCGCATTACGTGCCGGGCTGGGACTGCCACGGCCTGCCCATCGAGTGGAAGATCGAGGAGCAGTACCGCGAGAAGGGCAAGGACAAGGATGCCGTGCCCATCATCGAGTTCCGCAAGGAATGCCGCGACTTCGCCAACCACTGGGTCGGCGTCCAGCGCGAGGAGTTCCGCCGCCTGGGGGTGGAGGGCGACTGGGCCCATCCCTACATGACCATGACCTTCGCTGCCGAGGCGCAGATCCTGCGCGAGATCGGCAAGTTCCTGATGAATGGCGGGCTTTTCCGCGGCTCCAAGCCGGTGCTCTGGTCGGTGGTGGAGAAGACGGCGCTGGCCGAGGCGGAGGTCGAGTATCACGACCATGTCTCGAGCACGATCCATGTCGCCTTCCCGGTGCGCGACTCCGCCGATCCGATCTTCGGCGGTGCCGCGGCCGTGATCTGGACGACCACGCCCTGGACCATCCCCGGCAACCGCGCCATCGCCTATGGCGCGGCCCTCGACTATGTGCTGCTCCAGGTCGAGGCGGTGGCCGATGGCAGCCGCGTCACACCCGGGGCCAAGCTGATCCTGGCCAAGGATCTGAAGGATTCCTTCACCGCGGCCGCCGGCATCACGGAGTCGCGCATCCTCTGGTCCGGCCCGGGCACGCGGCTCGCCGGCATCGTCTGCCGCCATCCGCTGGCGGGGCAGGGCTATGATTTTCCGGTGCCGCTGCTGCCGGGAGGCTTCGTCACCACCGAGCAGGGCACGGGCCTCGTCCATATCGCGCCGGGCCACGGTGCCGATGACTGGGAGCTGGGCCGCGCCCATGGCATCGAGGTGCCCCAGACGGTGGGTGGCGAGGGGCGCTACTTCGACCATGTGCCGCTCTTCGCCGGCAAGCGGGTGCTGACGCCCCGCGGCAAGACTGGCGATGCCGATGCCGCGGTGACTGCGGCCATCGAGGCTGCGGGCCGGCTGCTGGCGAGCGCCAGGCTCACCCACAGCTATCCCCATAGCTGGCGCTCCAAGGCGCCGCTCATCTTCCGCAACACGCCGCAATGGTTCATCTCCATGGAGACGAACGAGCTCAGGACCAAGGCGCTGCAGGCGATCGACGAGACGGTTTTCTACCCGCCGCAGGGGCGCAACCGCCTCTATGCCATGATCGAGAGCCGGCCGGACTGGTGCATCTCGCGCCAGCGCGCCTGGGGCGTGCCCATCGCGGTCTTCGTCAACAAGCAGACGGGCGAGCTGCTGCGCGATCCCACGGTGGTCGAGCGCATCGCCGCGGCCTTCGAGCAGGAGGGCGCCGATGCCTGGTTCGCCAGCGCGCCAGCACGCTTCCTCGGCAACCAGTACAACCCCGAGGATTACGAGCAGGTGATGGACATCGTCGATGTCTGGTTCGAATCCGGCTCGACCCACAGCTTCGTGCTCGAGGGGAATCCCGAGCTCACCTGGCCCGCTGATGTCTATCTCGAGGGTTCGGACCAGCATCGCGGCTGGTTCCACTCCTCGCTGCTCGAATCCTGCGGCACGCGTGGACGCGCCCCGTTCAACACGGTGATCACCCACGGCTTCACCCTCGACGAGCAGGGCCGCAAGATGTCGAAGTCCCTGGGCAATGTGGTGGCACCCCAGGATGTGATGAAGCAGTACGGCGCCGATATCCTGCGGCTCTGGGTCGCCATCGGCTGCGATTACACCGAGGATCAACGGCTGGGGAACGAGACTCTCAAGCTGGTCGCCGATCACTACCGGCGCCTGCGCAACACGCTGCGCTATCTGCTGGGGGCGCTCGACGGCTGGAAGGAATCCGAGCGGCTGAAGAAGCCCGAGATGCCCGAGCTGGAGCGCTGGATCCTGCATCGGCTCAGCGAGCTGGACGAGAAAGTCCGCGCCACGGCCGACAACTTCGATCTCCATACGCTCTACATGGAGCTGCATAACTTCTGCGCCGTGGATCTCAGCGCCTTCTTTTTCGATATCCGCAAGGACGCGCTCTATTGCGACCCGGAATCGAGCCGCCGCCGGCGCGCAGTGCGCACCGTGTTCCATGAACTTCTGACCCATCTCACCGCCTGGCTCGCCCCGGTGCTCTGCTTCACCGCCGAAGAGGCCTGGCAGCACCGGCCCTGGAAGGCGGGCGAGGAGAGCGTGCATCTGCGTCTCTTGCCCCGTGTTCCCGCCGGCTGGCGCGACGAGGCTTTGGCGGCACGCTGGAATCGCCTGCGCGATCTGCGCCGGGTGGTCACCGGGGCGATCGAGATCGAGCGCGCCGCCAAGCGCATCGGCTCGAGCCTGCAGGCCCATCCGACGGTCTATGCCTCCAAGGATTATGCCGAGGCGGTCGACGGGCTGGATCTGGCGGAGCTCGCCATCACCTCGACCGCCACCTTGCGGGTCGAGGCGCCGCCGCCCGGCGCCTATGGACTCCCCGAGCTCCCCGATCTCGGCGTGGTGGTGTCGCCGGCAGAGGGCGAGAAATGCGAGCGCTGCTGGCGGGTGCTGCCCGAGGTCGGCCATCATGGCCGCGAGGGGCTCTGCGAGCGCTGCAGCGACGCCGTTGGGTCTGCTGCCGGATGAAGGGACTCCATCGCCTCGGCATCGGCGCGGCCGCGCTCGTCATCATCCTCGATCAGATCAGCAAGCCGCTGATGCGCGACTGGCTCGCCGGCGGCGATATCTACGTCACGCCCTTCTTCAACCTGGTCAGCGTCTGGAATCAGGGCGTGGGCTTCAGCCTCATGACCATGCGCGGCACCAACGGGCCCTATGTCCTCTCGGGCGTCGCGCTCGTCATCTCGATCGGGCTCTTCATCTGGCTGCTGCGCAGCCACCGGGTGTTGCCGGTCATCGGACTCGGGCTTGCCATCGGCGGGGCGCTCGGCAATGTGATCGACCGCCTCTCTCATGGCGCCGTCTTCGATTTCCTGCAGTTCCACGCCGCCGGCTACTACTTTCCCGCCTTCAACCTGGCGGATTCGGCGCTCACCATCGGCGTCGGCCTGCTGGTCATCGACGGGTTGTTCGAGGGCCGGGGAAGGAGTAAGACTCCCGCCACGCCCGAGGGACAAAGTTGAGGAACGAGACCGAGGGCATGGCTAGGGGACAAGAGCTGGAATGAGAGCGAAGCTCAGCGCCCTTCTCCTGGTCGCCGCTGCGGGATGTGGGCTCAGCGGCTGCACCTTCCTGTCGGACGCCATCGGCCTCGGCAAGCACCCGCCGGACGAGTTCCAGGTGGTGACTCATCCGCCGCTGGAAATGCCGCCCAACAACGATCTGGCACCGCCCAAGCCGGGCGCCCCCCGGCCGCAGGAGGAATCCGCGGCCCAGTTGGCGGAGGCCGCGGTGATCGGCACCGGCTCCCAGGCCGAGGGAACAGACACGGCAAGCGCGACCCAGATTGTGCCGACGGCGGCAGCAACTCCAGGCGAAGATGCCTTCCTGCAGACCGCCGGCGTCGGCAAGGCCGATCCCAAGATCCGTCAGCTCGTCAACGCGGAAGCCGATCAAGAGGCCAATGCGATCAAGAACTCCCTCTACAACACGATCATCTTTTGGCAGACGCCGCCGCCTCCAGGCACCGTCGTCGACGCCAAGGCGGAGCAGCAGCGCCTGCAGGAGAATGCCGCGCTGGGCCAGCCGCTGACCCAGGGTCCGACGCCAGTGATCGTGCGCAAGAAGCGGGCCATGCTGGAAGGAATCTTCTAGGGACTCTTCTATAGCCGCGGCGGCCGTCTTCCTTGCCGTCAATCCCGAGAAAGCGCGGACGGTGCAGATATGAGTGAGCTCGGCATGGCGGCTTCCCCGGTTCGATCATCGCGGCGCCTGCTGGCGCCTCTCGTCTCTCTGCTTCTTCTCGTCGTCGGTCTTTCATCGCCGGCCAAGGCCACGCTCTTCACCGCCGAGAGCTTCACGCTCGGCAATGGGCTCAGGGTCGTGGTGGTGGAGAACCATCGCGCTCCGGTCGTGCTGCAGATGATCTTCTACCAGGCGGGCAGCGCCGATGCGCCGCCGGGGAAATCGGGGATTGCCCATTTCCTCGAGCATCTCATGTTCAAGGGGACGCCGAGCGTTCCGGCGGGCGAGTTCTCGCATCGCGTGGCGCTGATGGGCGGCGAGGACAATGCCTTCACCACCGAGGACTATACCGCCTTCCACCAGACCGTGGCGCGATCGCATCTGGCCGAGGTCATGCAGCTGGAGGCCGACCGGATGACCAATCTCGTGCTGGCAGAGAGCCAGGTCGATTCCGAGCGCGCCGTCATCATCGAGGAGCGGCGCCGCGACATCGACAACAATCCCGCCGGCCAGCTGGTCGAGATGATGACGGCGAGCCTGTTCCTCAATCATCCCTATCGCCTTCCGGTGCTGGGCTGGGCCCATGAGATGGTGACCCTGTCGCGCCAGGACGCTCTCGACTTCTATCACCACTGGTATGCGCCCAATAACGCGATCCTGGTCATCGCCGGTGACGTGACGGCGGCGGAGGTGCGGCCTTTGGCCGAGAAGATCTATGGGCCCATTCCCGCCCGCTCATTGCCGCCGCGCCAGCGCCTCACCGAGCCCACGACCTTCGCCCCGCGCCAGCTCGTGCTGCGCAACGCCGATGTGCACCAGACCTTCTGGCAGCGGGTCTATCTGGCGCCCACCTATCGCGACCCGCCCGCCGCGACGGGCTATGGTCTCGATGTGCTGGCGGAGCTCCTGGCCGGCGGGGTGAACAGCCGGCTCTACAAGGATCTCGTCATTGCCAAGGGCATCGCCACCGCGGTGAATGCGGATTACGACGCCAGCCTCCGCGATTACGGACGCTTCAGCGTGACGGCGGTGCCGCCGGTGGGGGGCGATATGGCGAAGCTGGGCCGGACGATCGACGCCGATATCGCCGATCTTCTGGCCAAGGGCGTGAGCGACTCCGAGGTTGCGGCGGCCAAGGGCCGCCTGCAGGCCGATGCCGTCAAAGCCCGCGACGGACTGATGGGCCCGGCGCGGCTCATCGGCATCTCGCTGTCGGTGGGTCTCAGCCTGGATGAGGTGCAGAACTGGTCCGATAGAATCGCCACGGTGACGCCGGCTGATGTCATGGCCGCCGCTCGCCGCGTTTTCCGGATCGACACCTCCGTGACCGGCGAGTTGCAGGCGGAGACGCAGCCATGAGGCGGATTCTTCTCGCGGCGATGCTGACCTTCCTCCTGGCGCCGCTCGCGCGAGCGGCCAACATCGAGCGGGTCGTCAGCCCGCAGGGCATCGAGGCCTGGCTGATCGAGGATCACAGCAATCAGCTGATCTCCGTCACCATCGGCTTCCATGGCGGCTCGGCGACGGATCCCAGGGGAAAGCAGGGCCTGGCCAGGCTGACTGCCGCCCTTCTCGATGAAGGCGCGGGGGATATGGATTCGGCGGCCTTTCAGGGCCGCCTGGACGCGCTCGGCATCGAATTCGGCTTCGATGCCGATTGGGACAACCTCACCGGGGGCATGCGGCTTCTGACCCGCGACTGCGACGAGGCCTTCCGGCTGCTCGGCCTGGCACTCAGCGCGCCGCAGTTCGATGCCGATGCCGTCAGCCGGGTGAAGGCCCAAATGCTCTCCGCCATCGCCGGTGATGCCGATGATCCGGAGACCTTGGCCTGGCAGTCCTGGCTCAGGCTTGCTCTCGGCGATCATCCCTATACCTGGCCGATCAAGGGCACGCCCACGAGCTTGGCCGCGATCTCCGCCGCCGATCTCAAGGCCTTCGTCGCTCGGCGTCTCGCCCGCGACCAGATGAAGATCGCCGTCGTCGGCGATATCGATGCGCTCACGCTCGCGACGCTGCTGGATCGGAGCTTCGCTGGCCTGCCGGCCAAGGCCGCCCCCATCGAGGTGCCGCAGGCGCGCTTCGCGACCCCGGGCGGGGTCGCGGTGATCGATCGCAACCTCGCCCAGAGCGTCGTCCAGTTCGGTGCGGCGGGGATCATGCGCCAGGATCCCGACTTCTATGCCGCGGCGCTCATCGGCGACATCATGGGCGCAGGCAACCTGACATCGCGGCTGGAAGGGTCGCTGCGCGAGCAGCGGGGCCTGGTCTATTCCGTTGAGACCTACAATGCTCCCTATGATCGCGTCGCCATTCTCGGCGGGTCGCTCGCCACCAAGAATGCCACGGCCGGCGAAGCGATCGCCCTCGTGCGCGCCGAATGGCGGCGCATGCATGACGAGGGGCCGACCGCCCAGGAGCTGGCCGATGCCAAGACCCATATGATCGGGTCCTTTCCGGTCCGCTTCACCAGCACCTATGGCGCTGCGCAAGCCCTTCTGGACATCCAGCTCGAGGGCCTGCCGATCGACTATGTCGATCACCGCGAGCAGCTCTACCAGCAGGTGACGCTCGAGGATGCGCGCCGTGTCGCCCGGCGGATCTACGACGACGCAGCGCTGCGCTTCCTCGTCCTCGGTCATCCCGAGGGCGTGAAGGCCACGCTCCCGAGCCCGCCGCTGGAATAGGAGCCAGCCTCGCCGCGGCGCCGGCGAATCATGGCGTCCGTTGGCGCGTTCTGTTAGTGTTCCTGCCTCATGACCATCCGTCTCCTGCCGCCCGATATCGTCAACCGGATCGCCGCCGGCGAGGTGATCGAGCGGCCGGCCTCGGCCGTGAAGGAGCTGGTGGAGAATGCTATCGATGCCGGGGCCCGGCGCATAGATGTCACCCTTAAGGATGGCGGGCGCAATCTGATCCAGGTCGTGGATGACGGCCATGGCATGACTCCGGAGGAGCTGGCACTCGCCGTCGAGCGCCACGCGACCTCTAAGCTTCCGGGCGATGATCTGACCCATATCGCGACCCTCGGATTCCGCGGCGAGGCGCTGCCCTCCATCGGTGCGGTCGGGCGGCTCACGCTCACCAGCCGCAGGCAGGGCGCCGATGAAGCCTGGCGGCTCACGGTCGAGGCCGGCGTCAAGGGACGCCCCGAGCCCGCGGCGCTGGGGCAGGGGACGCGGGTCGATCTTGCCGATCTCTTCTTCGCGACCCCGGCGCGGCTCAAATTCCTCAAATCCACCCGCAGCGAGTTCGGCCATGCGGAGGAGGTGCTGCAACGCCTCGCCATGGCTCATCCGGAGATCGCCTTTTCGCTCAGCGATGGCGAGCGGGTGGTGCTGCGCTACGCCGCCACGCCGGGCCTGATGACTGATGCCGCCGCGGCGCGGCTGGAGCGGCTCTCCGTTATCATGGGCCGCGAGTTCGCCGAGAACGCGCTTCCCATCGATGCCGCGCGCGAGGGCCACCGCCTCACCGGCTTCATCGGCCTGCCGACCCTGAACAAGGCGACGGCGGCCCAGCAGTTCCTCTTCGTCAATGGAAGGCCGGTGCGCGACCGCCTGCTCCACGGCGCGGTGCGCGGCGCCTATCAGGATTTCCTCGCCCGCGACCGCCATCCTCTCGTGGCGCTCTTCCTCGATCTGCCGGCGGAGGAGGTCGATATCAACGTCCATCCCGCCAAGGCCGAGGTTCGCTTCCGCGATCCCGGGCTGGTGCGCGGCCTCATCGTCGGAGCATCGCGCCATGCGCTGGCGGCCGCCGGCCATCGCGCTTCGACCACCGTGGCCGCCGCGGCTCTGGGCAGCTTCCGTCCCGAGAGCTCCGGCGATTCGCCCTGGCAAGGGAGCTGGCCCTCGAGCGTAGCGCCGCCCCGCGCGCTGGCCGAGGCGGCGGTCATGGTCTATGCGCCCTTCGAAGGCTTCGCACGGCCGCAGGCACAAGCCCTCGAGACGGCCGATGCCGCGCGAGCAAGCGCGGCCGCGGCAGCGAACTTCCCGCTGGGGGCGCCGCGGGCGCAGCTGCATGAGACCTATATCGTCGCCCAGACCGCCGAAGGCATAGTCATCGTCGACCAGCACGCTGCCCATGAGCGGCTGGTCTATGAGCGCATGAAGCAGGCGCTGGCCGATGGCGGCGTCAAGCGTCAAGGACTCCTGATCCCCGAGGTGGTGGAGCTCGATCCCGCCGCTGCCGAGCGGCTCACCGCCCGCGCCGATGAGCTTGCCGAGCTCGGCCTGGTGCTGGAGCCTTTCGGCCAGGGTGCGGTGGTGGTGCGCGAGGTGCCGGCGATGCTCGGCGAGGTGGCGGTGAAGGCCTTGGTCCAGGATCTCGCTGATGAGATCGCCGAGTTCGGCGCCGCCCTCGGCCTCAAGGAGAAGCTCGAGGAGGTCTGCGGCACGCTCGCCTGCCATGGCAGCGTGCGCGCCGGCCGGCACCTCAATCTGGCGGAGATGGATGCCCTGCTGCGCCAGATGGAGGCCACACCCCATTCCGGCCAGTGCAATCACGGCCGCCCGACCTATGTCGAGCTGAAGCTCGCCGATATCGAACGCCTGTTCGGGCGGCGCTGATCCCGTCATCGCGGCCAGCGCAGGTTGCTTTGGGATTGCAGCCCGGGGACACCCTTGCCAGGATCGAGCATGCGCGGGCGCCAATACCCAGGGGCAACCTCGCGAGTCCTCGAATTCCGGATGAGTCCGACATGACCGAAGAAAGCGTCACCCTCTGGCGGCCGATCGGACCCGCGGAGCTCGAGCTGATCCGCCAGTCCGGCATGCGCGCCTTCCCGCCGCGCCTGCCGGAGCAGCCGATCTTCTATCCGGTGCTCACCGAGGAATATGCGGTCAAGATCGCGCGGGACTGGAACCTGCCGGCGAGCGGCAAGGGCTATGTCACGCGCTTCCGGGTGCGCGGCGATTTCCTCGAGCGCTACGACATCCACGAGGCTGGCGGCGGCGAGCATCTCGAATACTGGATTCCCGCCGAGGAGCTGGCGGAATTCAACGCCGCCATCATCGGCGAGATCGAGGTTGTCGCGGAATTCCCCTGAGGCGCGAGGTCTTGGTGATGACCGGACAGCGCCCCGCGAAAACGCTATCGCCCGCCAGAAGGGAGGCCACCACGACCTTCCCTCCGTGTTCCAGGCAGGCTGCGGTCGCGGCTTATAGGTGGCCATCAGGCGTTTGAGCGCCTCGTAGGCCCCCGGCGTTCGCGGGCCGTGCCAGCTGCTTGAAACTTTCCTCGGGCAGGAAAGCGGCATATCCGAGATCGATGTGAGCGGCGGGGAGGGCGGTTCGCCCGACACTCGCGCGGATCTGTGCCGCCGTGTATTGCTCGGACGCCCCGTAGTCACGCATAAGCTGCGGGGCGAGGCGCCGTGCGCAGAGCTTGGCCGCGGATTTCAGGCGCCATCGCGCCAGCATTTGCTCGAACATGGCGTCACCTCCGGCCTCAACCAGAGAGGGCGAAGTCCACCTCCTCAGGTCTTGCTTAAGAGCAGCACCCGTGCCTTGCCGTAGCGCCGCTCGTCGATCTTCTCGAATCCCGCCGGTGGCGCGAAGGCCGCATTCTCGCGGCCGGAGATTTCCAGGCTGACGATCGCCCCGCCGGCGATCCAGCCGGCGGTGGCGAGCGCTTCCAGCGCGGGAGAGGCAAGGCCCTTGTCATAGGGCGGGTCGAGAAAGATGAGCGTGGCTGGCCGCCTGGCCCGGGGCGGGTTCGTTGCGTCCGCCAGGATAAAATTGCCGGCGACACCCAGCGTCTTGGCATTCGCCTGGGCGGCATCGAGCGCCGGGCGGCTGATATCCATGAAGCTCGCCTCGGCGGCCCCGCGGGAGAGCGCCTCCAGCCCGAGGGCGCCGGTGCCGGCGAAGGCATCGAGCACCACCGCATCGACGACCGCCGAGCCACCATCTTCGCGGAGATGACCATGCTCCAGCAGATCGAAGAGGGCCTGGCGGGTGCGGTCCGCGGTGGGCCGGATGTCGAGCCCCGCCGGCGAGGCGAGCCGGCGGCCTCTAAGACGGCCGGCGACGATGCGCATTGGCTCGCGGCGGCTGTTGCTTCGCGAGCGGATGCCGGTGATCCGCGTGCTTCGGCCGGTGATGCGGCTTGGCACGCGCCCGCCCGCTCTGGTCCGGGCTCTTGGCCCCCCCGAGCTGCTCACGCAGCACCTTGGGCTGCACCTCCTCGACCTCGCCCTTCTCCAGATGGCCGAGCTGGAAGGGGCCATAGGCGATGCGGATGAGGCGGCTGACGGGATAGCCCAGATGCTCACAGACGCGGCGGATCTCGCGGTTCTTGCCCTCGGCCAGGCTTAGCGTCAGCCAGGCATTGTCCCCCTGCTGACGGTCGAGGCTGGCGCGGATCGGGCCGTAATCGACGCCCTCGACCGTGACCCCCTTGGCAAGGCCCGCAAGCTTCGCGGGATCGACATGGCCGTTCACCCGGGCGCGGTAGCGCCGGAGCCAACCCGTTACCGGCAGCTCCAGCTTGCGCTTCAGCTCGCCGTCATTGGTCAGCAGCAGCAGGCCTTCGGAGGTGAGATCGAGGCGCCCGATGGGCATGAGCCGCGGCAGCTCCTTGGGCAGTTTGTCGTAGATCGTCTCGCGGCCCTCGGGATCGCGGGCAGTGGTGAGGAGCCCGCGGGGCTTGTGATAGCGGAAGAGCCGGGTCGGCTCGGCGGCGGGCAGAGGCTTGCCGTCCACCAGGATGCGGGTCGCAGGCCCCACAACAAGAGCCGGGCTCGTAATCTTCTCGCCGTCGACCACGACGCGGCCGGCCGCGATCCAGGCCTCGGCTTCGCGGCGCGAGCAGAGCCCGGCGCGCGCGATGCGCTTGGCGATCCGCTCTTCGCCCTCTGTCCGGGTGCCCTCTGGCCGGGCGCCCTCAGCGCGTGGCGGCGATGAGGGCATCGAAGATCTTCCCATCGCCCTGGCTGATGGAATATTCCGGGTGCCACTGCACCCCCAGGCAATAGCGGTAGCGCGGATCCTCGATGCCCTCGATCACGCCATCGGGGGCGAGCGCATCCACCACCACGCCCTCGCCCACGCTCTTCACCGCCTGGTGATGAGCGCTGTTCACCTCGAGTTCGTCCACCCCGCAGATGCGATGAAGCAGCGTGCCCTTGGCGACGTTCACGCGATGGCCCGCCTCGGTGCGCGGATTGGGCTGCTCATGGGAAAGCGCCTCGGAGACCTCGTCGGGGATATGCTGGATCAGGGTCCCGCCGAGGACGACATTGAGCAATTGCTGTCCGCCGCAGATGCCGAGCACCGGCATGTTGCTGGCCAGCGCACCCTTGGTGATCTCGATCTCGAAGGCGGTGCGCTTGGTCTTCAGCTTCACCGTGGCGTGGCGGGTCGCAGCGCCGAAGAGGGCGGGATCGACATCGAAAGCGCCGCCGGTCACCACGAGCCCGTCGATGCGCTCGAGATAGGCCTCGGCCTGCTCCGGCTCATGAGGCAGCAGGATGGGCAGGCCCCCGGCCCGCACCACCGCCTCGCAATAGTTCTGGCGCAGCGCATACCAGGGCAGCTTGGAATAGCCGCCCGGCTCCTCGGAATCGAGGGTGACGCCGATGACGGGCTGGCTCATGAGCGGGATGTCCCTTGCGGTGGATGGAAGGCCACGAATCGCCTCCGCTTCGGCGCATCCTACACCGATTTGCCGGCAATGCCGCAAGTCGTGCTCAGGCCGCGGGCCGCGCGGCGCTCTGGTCCGCGAGCTTCTCACCCAGCGCCCGCAGCAGGGCCGCACCATCGCCATGCCAGGCGGCGCCATGCATGCAGGCAAGCGTGGTTGGGCCCAGGGCGGCGAGCCCTTCGAGCAAAGCGGCCGAGTTCGGCGCATGGGCGTAATAGTCCATGCCCTGGCGCATCGCCTCCGAAGGCCCGAGGATATCCGCCTCCGTCACCGGCGGATGATCGGCCCCACCCTGGGTGAAAAGATCGCCGCAGAGGAGCGTGCGCGCCGTCTCGTCGAAGAGATAGCCGCACTCCCAGGCATGGGGCAGATGCGGCGTGGTGCACCAGCGCAGCCGGTGCTTCCCCAGGCGAAGTTCCTCGCCATCGGCGAGCGCCCGGGGCGCACGATCCGCATAGTCGCCGAGAGAGGTCATGACTGCGACCTGTCCTGCGATGGGCGTCGCCCCCGGTGCCGCGGCCAGAAACGCGTTGAGCGCGCCGCATTCATCCGCCTCGAAATGGGAGAAGGCGACGAAGCCCAGGCTCTCCACCGGCAGCACCGCGGCGATCGCCTGCTTCACCAGCGGGAACATGCGCCTGAGGCCGGTATGGAAGAGGAGCGGGACCTCGTCGCGGATCAGAAACTGATTGAAGGAGAAGCCGCCGGGAATGACCGAAACCGGCGTGCTGATGCGATAGACATCCGGGGCGATCTCGTCGATGCGCGTGCCGCTGTCGGAATTGGTGATCATGAGCCTCGTCTCCTCTGTCTCGCGGATTCTCGGGTTGGCGATTTCGCCATATCGGCCGTTACAAGCGCCAGCAGCGCTGCCCGGGTCACGGCCTCGGGCGATTGCGCCGGCAGGGTGCGGGTCAGGCGCTGCCAGGCGCTGAAATCGAGAAGGGTCTCGAACAGCGCGATGAGGCCAGGGGGCGGGGCCTCGCCATAGCGGGGCGCCAGCGCAAGCGCGATCAGTGTCCGCAGCCGCGCCTGGCCCTCGGCCAGGAACTCGTCCAGGGCGGGAAGGCGCCCGGCCTCGGGCGGGCCATGGCGCAGCCAGGGCGCCTGGAAGCGATGGAGGACGAAGACAGCGGTGACAAGCGCCTCGATACGGGCCTCGAGCGCGCTCCCGGGAGCGAAGATCTCGGGCCCTAGCGCCGGCGCGAGCGCATCCACATGGCGGGTGCAGGCCGCAACCAGCCGCGGCAGATCGGGAAAGTATTTATAGACCGTGGGTAGCGCCACATCAGCCCGGGCCGCGATCTGGGCGTAGGTCGTCGCCAGCACGCCCTGGTCGGCATGGAGCGCCACCGTCGCCTCCAGGATGCGCTGGCGCGTCTCCTCCATCGCCTTGCGGCGACCCTCAATGCGATAGCGGCGGGGTGCCATTCGGAATCCAGCAAATTTAATGAATTTACTATAAATCCAATTTAATTTTCGGTCAAGGGCGGGCCGGCGTTGACCGGGGTCGATGGCCTCTGTCAATTGAGTCCATGGGCGAGCGACGAAGCATGATGGATCTGGCTCTGGCCGAGGCTGAGGCCGCTAGCGGCCGGGGCGAGGTGCCGGTGGGGGCGGTGCTGGTCGATGGCGCGAGCGGTGCTGTTCTGGCCCGCGCCGGCAATCGGGTGGAGGCGCTCAATGACCCGACCGCCCATGCCGAGATGATCGTGATCCGCGAAGCGGCGGCCGCAGCCGGGCTGAAGCGCCTGGAGGGAGCCGATCTCTACGTGACGCTGGAGCCCTGCGCGATGTGCGCGGCGGCCATCTCCTTCGCCCGGTTGCGCCGGCTCTATTTCGGCGCCGGCGATCCCAAGGGCGGAGCCGTGGAGCATGGTCCACGCTTCTTCAACCAGCCGACTTGCCATCATCGTCCCGAGGTCTATGGCGGGATCGGCGATCGGCAAGCGGGCGAACTGCTGCGCGCCTTCTTCCGCGAGAGGCGGTAGAGCCCTGCACCCCGAACCTCTCCTTCGGGGGGAGAGAGGAAGGGCGCCTACAGATTCAGCTTGTCGCGCAGCTTGTAATACGCGACGGCGGCGGCGAGGAACCAGGGATCGCCGTTATAGAGCGGCCGGGTCTGGAACATGAGCCCGTCGAGTGCCGTGCGGCCCTCGGCACGGCCGAGGATCTGCTGGCCGATGCGGGTGCCGAAATAGCTCGCGAGCGAAACGCCCGAGCCGCAATAGCCCATGCAGTAATAGATCCCGTCCTGCTGCCGGCCGAGATGGGGCAGGGTGTCGAAGGTATAGGCGACGAAGCCCATCCAGCCATGGGTGATCTTGCTGCCGGCAAGCTCTGGGTAGATGCGGGTCATATGGGCGTGGAGCTTCGGTGCGCTGAAGCGCGGGTTGGTCTCCTTGAAGGCGACCCGGCCGCCGAAGATCATGCGCCGGCGGTCCTCCGACAGGCGGTAGTAGAAGACGAGCTTGCGCGTATCGCTGAGGACCCGGTTGTTGGGGCTGAGGCGGTTGGCGAGCGCCGGATCCAGCATCTCGGTGGCGATGATGTAGCTGCCGATGGGAATGACCCGCCGGCGCAGCCACGGCGTCAGCGGCCCCGTATAGCCGTTGGTGGCCACCAGCACGTCGCGCGCCTGCAGCGTGCCGCGCGGGCTCGTCAGGCGGAAGCCCTCGCTCTCGCGCTGGATCGAGAGCACGGGGCAGTGGCTGATGATCTGAGCGCCGGCGGCCTGGGCAAGGCTCAAAAGTCCCCGATGATATTTGGCCGGATGCAGCGAAGCATGGGCCGGATAGACCACGCCGCCGTGATAGCGCTGGCTGCCGATCTCGCGCCGCTGCTCCTCCCGCGGCACCACGAAGACCTCGACCTCCAGCCCCTTGGGCTGACGGGTGGCGGAACGCGCCAGGGTCTCGAAGGCGGCGGGATTGTGGGCGGCATGGAAGCGGCCGACCCGCGCCCAGTCGCAGTCGAGCTTCTCGCGCTCGATGAAGTCACCGATCCAGGCGAGCGCGTTGATGCCCTCGCGCCGGATGCGGAAGGCGAGGTCGCGGCCGTGAAGAGCCTCGAGCTCGTCGAAGCTCGGCTTGAGGGAGGTGCTGACCTGTCCGCCATTGCGGCTCGAGCAGCCCCAGCCGGCATCCTGGGCGTCGAGCACTACCACATGCCGTCCGCTGCGGGCGAGCTCGATGGCGGCGGTCAAGCCGGTATAGCCGCTGCCGATGATGGCGACATCGGCACGGGCCGGCGGGGCGACGGGCGGCAGCTCGGGACGGGGTGCGGCTTCCCACCAATAGGGCTTGTCCTGATAGTTGGCGGCGAAGAGGCTCTCGCTCATGGCGGCGGCATGATGGCCGAAAGGCGACGGCTTCGCCAGTGCCGCCGCCGATCGGCGTCACATTCTGGTGGACATGTCTCAGGCTCGCACCGTGCCCGAGCGAAACAACGCCGAAACCTAGGACGTCGCGGCACAAGCCGGGAGCGTTGCCCAGATGGTGTTGATGCGGTTGGCCGCGGCTTCCGCCTCGGCAGCCTCGGCCTGCAATGTGGGAATCAGTGCCGTGGCGTCCGCTGTCGCCTGCTCGGCGGGTGTCAGGGGCTTCTGCCCCGGCAAGGCGGGTGTCTGCAGGGCGGATGACGCCTGAGGCGGTGCTGCGACCGTGGTCGACGTCACCGAGGTCGGCGCCGTCTTGAGCGCCGCCAGCACAGCGTCGACATTCTGCTCGCCGGAGATGATCTTCTTGTTCGTTCCGTTGATCACGGCGTTGGCGAAGATCTGCAGATGCACCGGCGAGGTGTCGGCGACGTCGATGGCGGAAGCGAGATCGCCCAGTGCCTTCTGCCCCTGGTCCCGAGCGAGGAGCAAGGCGGCGGCGAGAGTCTTGTCGGGGATCTGCCCGGCCAGGATGAGGCCGGAAGCGCGGTTCACGCTATCGCCGAGCTTCGCCTTGGCCTGCACATATGGCGCGGTCTCGCCATGGCTCCTGTCGTATTCGGGGGCCATCGCGCTAGCCACCCCGGAGGCGCAGCTCAGCGAGGTGGCGGCGCTGTTGTAGGCCATCGCCTTCGTCTGGGGCGCGAAATAGGTGCGCAGGCCCGCGGCACCGGCAGCGCCGAGACCGAGGGCGATGGTGGTATCCGTCGCGCCGCGGAAGATCGGGTTGATGATGGTCGCCGCGCCCAAGCCGATCATGGGCACGTCGAAGATCAACTGCTGCCGCAGGATGTCGTCCCGCTCGCCGGCATAGCCCTGGGCGAGGGCCTGCAGCTTCACCGCGGCCTGCTCGGGAGTCTTGAATTGCAGCATGTCGATGGCGCTCGAACCTTCTCCGCTGCTGATGACGGCCTTGTCCGTGTTCGGCGAATAAGGCGCCGGGTCGAAGATCGTGCCGCATCCTGACAGCAACAGAGCAATCGCCAGAGCAAGGGCCAGGCGCATCTCCCCCTTCACCGTTGTGGTTTTGTCCGACTACCCCAGATTGATTTTCTGTTTGGGCAGCAGGGGAGCTTAGGGACGAAATTCTCTAGATATTCTTAAGCTTCGAGAGCGCCCGCCAGCCGATATCGCGCCGGCAAAAACCCTCGGGCCAGTCGATGGCGTCGATCGCGCCATAGGCGCGTCTGCGAGCCTCGGCGATATCCTCGCCCAGCGCGCTCACCCCCAGGACTCTTCCGCCATTGGCGAGCAGCCGGCCATCCTCGGCGCGCCGCGTGCCGGCATGGAAGACCTTGACACCCTCCATCGCCGCGACCGCATCGAGGCCACGGATCTCGGTGCCCTTCTCGTAATCGCCGGGATAGCCCTTGGCGGCCATCACCACCGTCAGCGCCGTCCGGGGCTGCCAGCGCAGATGGAATTTGTCGAGCACGCCATCGGCCGATGCGATGAGGGCGGGCAGCAGATCTGACATCAGCCGGAGGCACAGCACCTGGCATTCGGGGTCGCCGAAGCGGGTGTTGTATTCCAGGAGCTTCGGTCCTGCCGCCGTCAGCATGAGCCCGGCATAGAGCACGCCCTTGAAGGGCCTGCCTTCCGCGGCCATGGCCGCAACGGTTGGCTGGATGACGCTTCCCATGATCTCAGCCTCGAGCACCTGGGTGGCCACAGGTGCCGGTGAATAAGCGCCCATGCCGCCGGTATTGGGGCCCGTATCGCCATCGCCGGCGCGCTTATGGTCCTGGGCGGAGGCCAGGGGGAGCGCCGTCTTGCCGTCGACGAGGGCGAAGAAGCTGAGCTCCTCGCCCTCGAGGAATTCCTCGATCACCAGCTCCGCGCCGGCCGCGCCGAAGATGCGCTCGGCCATCATCGAATCGATGGCCGCGATGGCCTCCGGCAGGGTCGTGGCGATCACCACGCCCTTGCCCGCGGCGAGCCCATCGGCCTTGACGACGATGGGAAGGCCCTGGCTCGCGACATAGGCCTTGGCCCGACCGGGCTCCGTAAAGCGGGCATAGGCGGCGGTTGGGATTCCATGTCTGGCGCATAAATCCTTCATGAAGCCCTTGGAGCCTTCCAGCGCCGCGCCGGCGGCGCTGGGGCCGAAGGCCTTGATGCCGGCCTCGGCCAGCCGATCGACGAGGCCAAGCGCCAGCGGCGCCTCCGGCCCGACGACGACGAAATCGATCTTCTGCGCGACGGCGAAGGCGGTAAGCCGCGCCACATCCTCGGCGGCGATGGCGACGCACTCGGCCTCCTCGGCGATGCCGGCATTGCCGGGTGCGGCGAAGAGCTTGGTCACCAGGGGCGAGGCCGCGATCGCCCAGCAGAGCGCATGCTCCCGTCCGCCCGAGCCAACCACCAATATGCGCATGCCTGCCTTCCTTTTTGCGCGACCCCCGTCGGATTGCAGGAATCGCGGGTGAGCATAAGATGCCCGCTCGATGGCCGACAACCGCAACAACCTGCCTGAATACAGCGTCAGCGAGATCAGCCAGGCGGTGAAGCGCACCCTGGAGGGCGCCTTCGAGCGCGTGCGCGTGCGCGGCGAGATCAGCGGCTTCAAGCGCGCCGCTTCGGGCCATCTTTATTTCGCCCTCAAGGACGAGGAGGCGAAGCTGGACGCGGTCTGCTGGCGCCTCAGCGCCGGCCGGCTCGCGGTGACGCCGGAGGACGGGCTCGAGGTGGTGGCGATCGGCCGCGTCTCCAGCTATCCCGGCCGCTCCTCCTATCAGCTCGTGGTCGAGAGCCTCGAACTGGCGGGCGAGGGCGCGCTCTTAAAGCTGCTGGAGGAGCGGCGCAGAAAGCTCGCCGCCGAAGGCCTCTTCGATGCCGCGCGCAAGCGGGCGCTTCCTTTCCTGCCGGAGGTGATCGGCGTCATCACCTCGCCCACCGGGGCGGTGATCCGCGACATCCTGCATCGCCTGGAAGACCGCTTCCCGCGCCGCGTGCTGCTCTGGCCGGTGCTGGTCCAGGGCGAGGGCGCCAAGGAGCAGATCGCCGCCGCCATCGTCGGCTTCAACGCCATCCGCCCCGGCGGGCCGCTGCCGCGGCCCGATCTCCTGATCGTCGCCCGCGGCGGCGGCAGCCTGGAGGATCTCTGGGCCTTCAACGAGGAGATCGTGGT
>DATFRE010000580.1:0-6727 GCA_035263545.1 Dongiaceae bacterium | reverse complement strand
TCGTGACATCCAGCGCGGTGGTGGGCTCGTCGGCGATCAGGAGAGCCGGCCGGCAGATGAGCGCCATGGCGATCATCGCCCGCTGGCGCAGGCCCCCCGAGAGCTCGAAGGGATAGGTCGCAGGCGCCTTCTCCGGATGGGGGAAACCCACCAGGCGCAGCATCTCGATCACCAGCTCGCGCCCGGTCGCCGTATCGACCTTGCGATGCAGATGCAGGGCCTCGCCGATCTGGTCGCCGATGGTGTGGATCGGCGAGAGCGAGGTCATGGGCTCCTGGAAGATGATGGAGATGCGTCCGCCGCGGATCGCGCGCATCTCGTCGGCCTGCTGGGGCAGGGAGGCGATGTCGATCGTCTTTCCTTTGGCGGCCGGGTCGCTGAACAGGATCTTGCCGCCGCGGATCACCGCCGCCGGCGGCAAGATGCCCATGATCGCCTGGCTCACGACCGACTTGCCGGAGCCGGATTCGCCGACCAGGGCAACCGAGCCGCCCTGGGGCACGCGGAAGGAGATGCCCCGCACGGCGTCGACGCTGCCACCGTGGATGTTGAAGGAGATCGCCAGATCCTCGACGGTCAGCAGATTGCTCATCGGGCGGATTCCCCGACGCCGGCCGGCGGCAGCGCCACCTCCATGGCGTCGAAATTGCTACGCGTCGTCTGATCGAGGTCGAGCCCCCGCCGGACCGCCGCGTCGGCAGCGAGCCGCGCCAGGCTGTCGAAATCCTCGAGGTGGGAATCGATGGAAAGCGACCGGCTGCCCGATTTCAGACCGAGCGTCATCCAGCCATCCTTCCGGTTGCGCCGGGTCGAGTAGTACCGCAGCGTAAGCCCGTCCAACTCCTGCCACTTCACTTGGCGCACCGGGCCCCCCATGACCGTCAGGCCCTCAGCGTCGGCCAGAATGCGCATTCGCTGCCGGAAGGCCGTGCGTATGGTGAACAGCAGGAAGACCACCGTCAATCCGCCGCATATGACGACTATATAGAGAGCCGATGACGCCAGTGCGACAAGCCCGGCCGACATCAAGGCGCCGGCCCCGCCGAGCAGGTAATCGGCCAGGATGCGGCTGCGGGGGTAGCGGTATTCCTTCATTCTGACGCAAGGCCTGTTCCTCGGCTGAACATATCCCCCGCGGAGCGCCAATGCACGGCCGGATGTCGGGCGGTACGTTCGAGGAACTCTGCGGTGAAATCGAAGGCCGCATCGTCCATGGCCAGGTGATGAGTCAGAAGTCCCGTGGGTTCCGCCGCATCGACGTGGCCCGTGCGCCGCGCGCTGAGATGATCGAGGACGCGATCGATGACAGCCGGCACGCCTCTGAATCGCCGGCTCTGCCAATCGATGATGTCCACATGGGTGTTCGCTTGAAGGACGTCCGATCGGCCTGATGCTCCCGGCGGGAAGGGGAATGGCTGCCGTGGCCCGTAGGTCGAAAGTCCTTGGTAGCCCGAATCCGGCAGATGGCGGATGAGAGGTGTCGTAATCCGGTTCCAGGGTGGCACCAGCACTGGCAGGGCCCGATCGGTGAAGGCGGCGGCAAGGCGTTGCCAGCCGGCCCGGAGTTCCTCTAGCACCGCCGCGGCCGGCCGGGCTTCGCCTAGCTCGGCTTTCTTGTGCTCCGGTGGCTCGTGATTGCGATGGGCATAGCCGTGCTGCAGCACATCCACCCGCCGGCCGGCGAGGTGTGCCGGCAGGGCCGGGTCGAGACTGGCCGGGATGACAGCCAGCGCCAGGGGCTGGGGGCCCAGGGCGAGCAGGCGGTCGAGCGCGGTGGTGGGTGCCACCGCATCGTCGTCGCGCCACCAGAAGCTCGCCTCGCCGGACGGCCAGAGCTCGAGCTCGGCGGCAAGCCGTCCCCAGGCTTCCCGCACCGGATCCTGGCTCATCCGACCAGCCGGGCGATCTGGCGGGCGGTTTCGGCGGCGCCATCGAGATCGACGGCACCGGGCCGCGGCCGGGGCCGGGCCAGCGCGGCGTCGATGGCGGCGGCGAGTCGGACGGGCTCGGCCTCCGCAATGCCGAGCAGGCTGCGCTCGGCGAGCAACCGGGCGCGCAGGCTCTGCTCGCTCTCGGCCCCCTCGGCGAAAGGAAGGACCAGGGCGCGGGCGCCGGTCGCGAGGATATCCATGACCGTATTGTAGCCCGCCTGCGAGAGAGAAAGGCGGCTCCTGGCGAGAAGGGCCGGGAAGTCCGGGCGGAAGCGCTCGATCACGATTCCCGCCGGTGCGGCCGCCCGGAGATCGGCGAACTCCGCCGCCGGCAGGTTCGGGCCGGTGATCAGCCGCCAGGGGGCGGAGGCGAGGCGCGTGGCCGGCCGGGCGGCAAGCGCGGCTCTGAGCAGCGGCCCCCCGACCGCCCCGCCGCCTGCGGAGACCAGGACCTCCTCACCCTCGGCTGCGGCGGGCGGCACGGCCTCGGCCACATAGCCGGTATAGACCAGCCGGTCCGCGATCTCGCCCGCCGCCGGGAAGGTCGCGTCCAGCCGGACCAATCGCGGATCGCCATGGACCAGCACCCGGTCGACATGGTTCTGCACCAGGGCCACGGTTTCGGCGATACGCTCGGGCCGGTTCTTTGCCACCAGGATGTCGCGCAGCGAGACCGCGATGGGCAGGCTTCGCGCCCGCGCGGTCTGCAGCAGCGGCAGGAGCTCAAAGGCGAACTGCCGGCGCCCGAAGGGAAACATCTCGATCAGGACCAGATCGGGCCTCGCTTCTTCGAAAGCCTCCAGAAGCCGCCGCTTGCGCCGTTCGCGCCAGGCATCGTCGATCGCCCGGCCATGCTCGTCGAGGATCCGGGAGAAATGCACGTCCGCCGAGATGGCTGGCGGGAGCTGGACGAGGCTCGCCCCGCCGATATCGAGTTCACCGGCGGGCATGCCGCCGGAGACGAAGCGAAGCTCGAGCCCCGCCGCCAGGATCGCGCGGGCGATGAGGGCGGCCCGGCGGAGATGGCCGATGCCCAGGAGATGCTGGACATAGAAAAGGACCGTCGGCCTCACCCGGCAGGCTCCAGGGGAATGTTGTGGCGCAGCAGCACGGGCGTCCCGTCGCCACCAACCTCGTAGATGTGGAGGGCGAAATCGGCAAATGACTCCGGGGGCTCGCCCAGCATTTGCCAGCCAGTGGCGAGGGCATAGAGGGCACGGATGACGCCCTTATGAGTCACCGCGAGGTTGTCCCTTCCCTCGCGGCCGATCTCCACGAGCAAGGGGGCGAGCCGCGCTTGAACCTCCCGCGGCGTCTCCCCGCCCGGGGCGCGGAAATCGAGTCCGCGGCCCTCGATCTCGTCCATGGCGGAACCCAGGCCTTTTCGCAGTTCCCGGAGGCGCTGGCCCTCCCATTCGCCGAAGCTCATCTCGGTGAGGCGCTGATCGGCGCGCGCCTCGCCATGGCCGAGAAGTACCGCGGTCTCCTTTGCGCGCCGGAGCGGGCTGGTGAGCCAGGCGAAGCCCGCCACCTCCGGCGGCAGCCGCCAGCTCGCGACGGCCCGGCGCCCCTCGGGGGAAAGCGGCAGGTCGGACTGGCCCTGCAGCCGGTGCTCCGCGGTCCAGGCCGTCGGACCGTGGCGCAGGAGAGCGAGGCGCGCCATGGTCACGCCCCCGCCGTCTCCGCGCAGGCCTCGCGCAGCGCGTGGTCCAGGATCGCCGCGGCCCCGGCGATGTCGTGATGCCGCCGGACGTTCTCCCGCGCCGCCGCCGCCATGGTGGCCCGTTGCGCCGGCGCCTCGATCAGCGCCCGCGCTGCAGCGGCAAAGGCACCAGGTTCTCCTGGCGGGGCTAGCATGCCCGTGACTCCGTCGACCAGGACGGAGGGCACGCCCCCCACCGCGCCGGCGATCACCGGCAGCCCCGCGGCCTGGGCCTCCAGCAGCGCCATGCCATAGGCCTCGTTGATGGCGGGCCAGAGGCAAAGATCCGCGGCCCCGAGGCAGCGGGCAATTTCCGTCTCGTCCAGCATACCCAGATAGAAAACCCGTCCGGGGCCGAGCGGCATCAGCGCCGCCTCGACGGCAGGACGCGCCAGCCCGTCTCCGGCCACGAGGAGCTGCCAGGGGAGATCGAGGAGTCCCTGCAGCGCCCGTCCAAGGAGCTGATAGGAGGCGAGCTTGTCGCCCTCGCGCATCATCGCGACAGCGATGAGCCAGGGTCGATCGCCTTCGAGGCCGTGGCGCCCGGCCAGCGCCCGACGGAGCGCTGCGCGCCCTTCCACAGGCGCGGCGAGGGCGGCGAGATCGAGAAAAGGCGGCAGGTCGACGAGGCGGCGGGGCTCGATGAAGGGCTCCAGGCATTCCCCGTCCGCGGGATTGAGGACGAAGATCCGGGCGGCAGCGCGGACGGCCGATAGGGTGGCGCGATGGCCGGCGTCATGGGGCCCGCCGGCGCGTTTGCCGGCGATAGAGGCCTCGGCGACCAGATAGGGGATAGCGAGTGCCCCGGCGAGCGCCGGGCCGAGCAGGTCCGGCGCCTTGTAATAGAGGTGATAAGTAAACCAGGCCGCCGGGCGTACGGCCGGGGGGCGGGCGGCGAACAGGGCCAGCAGGCGCTCACGTTCGGCGGCTGCCTGCACGGCGATTTCGGACTGGCGCTCGCCCGCGCCGTCGCGCGCAGCGAGCCGGCTCGCCAGCTCCACCTCATGCCCCGCTCGTTCCAGGGCCTGGATCAAAAGACGGCTTATGCGCCGGTCGCCGGAGGGAACCGGGTGGTCGGGCGGCTTCAGGGGCGCGTAGAAGGCTAGACGCATGCGATTTCGCGGAGGAGGCCGAACCGCCGGGCAAGGCTGCGGATCCCCGGAGCCGCGTCGAAATCGACAGCGAGCCGGGCCTGGGCGGCCGTCCCGAGCCGGGTCCTGAGCGCCGGATCGGTGATCAGCCGGCTGAGCGCTGCCGCAAAGGCCGGGGGATCGCCGGCGGGTGCGAGAAGGCCGGTGCGGCCGTCCTCGACCAGCTCTTCGATCGCGCCGGCCCGCGTGGCGAGCGTGGCGAGCCTCTGGCTTGCCGCCTCCATCAGGACATTGGGCAGGCCGTCGCGATCGCCGTCCCGGGCGACCCGGCTCGCCAATGCGAAGAGATCCGCGGCTCGGAGCGCCGCCAGCACCTCCGCCTGGCCCTGGGCGCCACGCCAATCGATCCGGGTCGTGAGTCCCAGGGCCTGGGCCTGGGCTTTGAGCGCGGGCAGAAGCGGCCCGCCGCCGATATGGACGAGTCGCCAGCCGAGGTCCGCGGGCAGTAGGGCAAGTGCCGCCAGAAGGTCGTCCAGGCCCTTCTTCTCCACCGCCCGACCGATGGAAAGAATGACCACCGGCTCGCTGCCGGGCCGTCCATCGCGTGGCGGCCGCTCGCCGGCGGGGACCGGGAAGCGGGCGAGGTCGAGGCCGTGGCGCAGCAGCGCCACCTTGGCCGGATCGGGCGCCAGCCCGGCCAGATGCGTTGCACCCTGCGCCGTGCAGGTCACGAGCCAGTCGCAGGCTGCGAGCTTCTCGCGCTTTTCCCAGTCGGGGATGGTCCAGATGTCCTTGGCGTGGGCGGAAACGCTCCAGGGCAGGCCGGTCATAAGCGCGGCGTAGCGGGCGACGGAGGCCGGGGTGTGCAGGAAATGCGCATGGAGGCGCACCACGCTGGCCGGCAGCTCCGCCGCCAGCACGAGAGCTTGGCCGAAGCGCCGGCCGCGATTGGCAGTGGGGTCGCGGCGCAGATCGGCGAGCCAGGCGCTGAGCGCCGCCGTGTAGCCCGGCAGCCGGCGGGCCCGGCGCCATCCGGCGAAGACGCGGCGGGCCTCCCGATAGAGATATTCCGGGAGATAGCCGACCGGTGCACGGATCTCGGCGGTGATGGGGTGGGTCTTGCGATCGGTGGGATGGCGCAGCGAGACGATCCGGATGGAAAGCCCGGCCTTCTCCAGCCCACGGATCTCCTGGGCGATGAAGGTTTCGGACAGGCGCGGATAGCCCTTGAGGATGAAGGCGACCTCGCCCTGAAAGCCCGCCGAGAGCCTCGAAGCGCTCACGCGGGACAACGGCCTTGCTGGCCAGCCTCCCGTCCTTCAACGAGAGTGGGGCGGAAGGGGTTGAGCGGGCGCCTCGCGCCTGACGCAGGTTGCATTGCCCGCGAGGTTAGCGGCGGGCGCGGCGGCGAGCCAGGGCGAGTTGCGGCCGGCGGCCGCGGGCGAGCCACTTGTTGACCAGCCGCTCGACATTGGTCTGGCCGTCCAGCAGGCCCGGCACGACGACCTGCGAAGGAAGCTGCTGCTGGGGCAGATGGCGCAATGCGGTCGCCATCTTCTTCGGGTCTCGGGTCTCGTCCTCCACCAGCACGCGGCAGAGGCCGAGCTCGGCACCGCGGGCGGCGCGGATGTACTGCTCCATGCGCGGCTTGGTGCGCGGGATGATGAGGGCCCGCTTGTCGAAGGAGAGGATCTCGCAGAAGGTGTTGTAGCCGCCCATGCCGACCACGCCCACGGCGCGCTCCATCAGCGTCTCGAGCTGGGCATCGAAGGTGATGGCCTCCACCTTCTTCAGCTTCGCCGTCCGCTTCAGGAACTCGATCTGGCGCTCCGACTGCATGAAGGGCCCGAGCACCAGGAGGGCGGGCAGCGGCATGGCCTTGTCATGCTCATAGGCCCTGAGAACCCAGTCGATGATGGCCTCGCCATCGCCTCCGCCGCCGGTGGTGACCAGGATATAGGGCCCGCTGATCTTCACGAGCGGGGTCGGGGGCAGCGGCGTAT
>DATFRE010000579.1:0-5723 GCA_035263545.1 Dongiaceae bacterium | reverse complement strand
CCTCAGAATTGCCGTATTTTCGATACTTGTTCGACTTGCCTGTATTTCTGAACTCGATGCCGCAAGGCTCGCGGGCAAGTCGTTCTGCTACAACCCTAAGCCGCAAGTCCTCTCGCCGCCCGCTGCTCCGCCCGGCGCCGTGCGGCATCCCCGAAAGCGCGGAAGAGCGCGACCGAGACGGGGTTCTGCAGCACCTTCCACTCCGGATGCCATTGCACGCCGAGGGCGAAGCTACGCGCATCGCGTACGCGCACGGCCTCGACGACTCCATCCGGCGCGCGGCCTTCGACGACGAGGCCATCGCCCAGGCGGTCGATGGCCTGCCAGTGCAGGCTGTTGACCTCGATTTGGCGGCTGCCGACCAGACGGGCGATCTCGCCGTCATGCACCAGGTCTACCGGGTGGCGCGGCCCGTAGCGGAAATCCACATCGCCTGCCGGTGCGCGGTGGTCGAAGGTGTCCGGTTGTTCATGAACCCGGGTATGCAACGTGCCGCCGAAGGCGACGTTCAGTTCCTGGATGCCCCGGCAGATGCAGAAGAGCGGCAGGCCATCCTCCACCGCCGCCCGGATGAGTGGCAGGGTGGTCGCATCGCGCTTGGGGTCCTGAGGGCTGTCGGCCCGGTCCGGCGGACCGCCATAGAGATCGACGGCGACATTGGAGGGGCTGCCGGTGACCAGAAGCCCATCCAGCCGGCGCACGAGGTCGCGATGATCGAAGGCATCGCCCAAAGCGGGGATCAGCAGCGGCAGTCCGCCGGCACCGAGCCCGACGCCGGTGATGTACTTCTCACCCACCATGTGAAAGGGGTGGCCGTCCTGCTCGCGCACACAAACCGGGATGCCGATGAGCGGGCTCTTGCTGTCGAACTTCATGACGACTCCGCAAGCAATGCGCCAAGTAACATGACTGACTCATGTAACAGCGGGGCGGCCGCTTGGCAATGCGCCGGCCGCCCGACATAGTCGTTCGATGCGCGATCTCCTGGCCTATAAAGGGCTTGTCGTCATTTTCTGGTTCGCCGCCCTGTTTCTGGCCGAGCGCATCTGGCCGGCCGCCGCCCTGCCCGGGATCGTCGCCCGCACGCCCTTCCGCCGGCTGGCGCGCAACCTCGCTTTGGCGGCCATCAACTTCGCGTTATCGCCCTTGGTGGTCCTGCCGCTGACGGCATTGGCCGCCGGCCATGCGCTCGCCTGGCGGCCGGGCTGGTGGCGGGGAGGGCCCGGCCTCGTCCTCGACATGCTGCTCCTCGATTTCCTGATCTACTGGTGGCACCGGGCCAATCATCGATGGCCCGTTCTCTGGCGCTTCCACCTCGTGCACCACCTCGACCGCACGCTCGATTCGACCACGGCGCTGCGTTTTCATTTCGGCGAGGTGCTGATCTCGGCCGGGGCCCGGGCCGGCGCCATCCTGCTGCTGGGATTCCCCTTCGTCTCGATCCTCGCCTTCGAGACCGTGTTGCTGGTCGCGACCCTCTTTCATCACTCGAATCTGAGGCTCCCGCCGCGGCTGGAGGCGGGGCTCGCCCGCCTCATCATCACGCCTTCGATCCATTGGGTGCACCACCACCGCCGGCGGGTCGACACGGATTCCAACTACGGCACGGTGTTCAGCTTCTGGGACCGGCTGTTTGCCAGCCGGAGCCGGACGCGACGCGCGCTGGAGATGGAGATCGGCGTCGAGGGCGCCGAGGAGCTCCAACTGCCCGGCCTGCTGCTCCGGCCGGTCCAGGCGGCTGGAAATGCGGTGACATCGCCGTAAGCGCCCTGGTCCCGCTGCCTGAGAGCGCGCGGTGCGGCTTTGAAGCTGCCTAGCCCTTGCCGCCGCTGCCGCCGCCCTTGAGCTTGCGGGTCTGGGGCGTGGCGAAGAGGTCGTTGGGCAGATCGATGCCGAAGACCGCATCCTGCAGCGCGATGGAAACCTCGGTGCCGCGGGAATCGCGGATGATCCACTGCTTCAGGGCCAGCGGATCGTCGGCGAAGGTGAGCGAGGCCGAGCCCGCATCGGGATTGGCCGTCTGATAGAGCGAGAGCCGGATGGCGCCCGGCGAGCGCTCGATCGCCGTCACCGTGATCTTCGGGCTGAACTCGATGGTCTGCTGCACCAGGAACCAGATCGGCGTCTGGTCGAGGGGGATCTGGGTCAGCTGGTCGAGCTCGCTGTCATAGTAGTCGACCCAGGTGCCGTCGGAGACCAGCAGCACCGGCACCGGCGGCTCGTACTCCACCCGCAGCAGCCCCGGGCGGCGGATATAGATCTTGCCGAAGGACAAGGCCCCGCCCTGGGCGACCTGCTGGAAGCGCGAGCTCATGCTGTGGATGCCGTCGAGATATCCCGCGACCCGCTTCAGATCGGCGCGGTCCTCCTCGCTCAGCTGCATGGGCGCATCGGCGGCCGAAGCGGCGCCCGCCCCGAGCAGGAGCCCGGCGGCCGGCAGCAAGGCGAGGCCACCCAGGAGGTGGCGGCGGGAGAGAGAAGCGGAGGCGATAGAGGGGATCTTCGTCATTCCATTCCGTCGATGTTGCGGGCCAGAACCTCGCGCTTGCCGACATGGTTGGCCGGGCTGACCACGCCCTCCTTCTCCATGCGCTCGATCAGGCGGGCGGCGCGGTTGTAGCCGATTTGCAGATGCCGCTGGACGAAGCTGGTAGAGGCCTTGCGCTCGCGGCAGACAAGCTGGACGGCCCGGTCATAGAGATCGTCGCCGCCTTCCTCACCGCCTGAGCTCTCGAGCCCCTCGGGCTCCTCTTCCTCGCGGGTAACGTCCTCAATATAGGCGGGGCTGCCCTGCTCTTTAAGGTGCCGGACCACCGATTCGACCTCGCCGTCAGAGACGAACGGACCATGAACTCGCGCGATCCGGCCGCCCTGGCCCATATAGAGCATGTCGCCCTGGCCCAGCAGCTGCTCCGCCCCGGGCTCGCCCAGAATGGTGCGGCTGTCGATGCGGCTGGTGACGTGGAAGCTGACCCTGGTCGGGAAATTGGCCTTGATGGTGCCGGTGATGACATCCACCGAAGGGCGCTGGGTCGCCATGATGATGTGGATGCCGGCGGCCCGCGCCATCTGGGCCAGGCGCTGCACCGCGGCCTCGATATCCTTGCCGGCGACCAGCATCAGATCCGCCATCTCATCGACGACCACGACGATGAAGGGCAGCGGCGAGAGGTCGAAGGCCTGCTCCTCATAGATCGGCGCGCCGGTCTCGGGATTGAATCCGGTCTGGACCCTGCGGGTGAGCGTCTCGCCCTTGGCCGCGGCCTGCTCGACCCGCTGGTTGTAGCCCTCGATATTGCGCACGCCGAGCTGCGACATCTTGCGATAGCGTCCCTCCATCTCCCTGACCGTCCATTTCAGCGCGACGATCGCCTTGCGCGGATCGGTCACTACCGGTGCCAGGAGATGGGGAATGCCGTCATAGCCGGAGAGTTCCAGCATCTTCGGATCGACCATGATGAACTTGCAGCGATCCGGCGGCAGCCGATAGATCAGCGACAGGATCATGGTGTTGATCGCCACCGACTTGCCGGAGCCGGTGGTGCCGGCGATGAGGAGGTGGGGCATGCGGGCGAGGTCGACGATCACCGCCGTGCCGCCGATATTCTTGCCCAGCACGAGGGCAAGCTTCGCCGCCGTGCGCTCGTAATCCTCCGAGGCCAGAAGCTCGCGCAGGCTCACGGTCTCGCGCGAGCGGTTGGGCAGCTCGATGCCGATGACGCTCTGCCCCGGCACCACGGCGATGCGCACCGAGACCGCGCTCATGGAGCGCGCAACATCGTCGGCGAGGCCCACCACCCGGCTGGTCTTGGTGCCCGGCGCGGGCTCCAGCTCGTAGAGCGTCACCACCGGCCCGGGGCGCACCTTCACGATCTGGCCCTTGACGCCGAAATCCTGCAGCACGGATTCGAGCAGCCGGGCGTTCTTCTCTAGCGACTCCTCGTTCACCTTCTGCGCATTGCGGTCCTTGGCCGGAGGATGCAGCAGGTCCAGGGGCGGCAGGCTGTATTCCGCATTGGGCACGAGGTCGAGGGTCGCTTGGCCGCCGCGCGTCGCCCGCTTGCCGGGCTTGGTGCGCGGCTTCTGGGGCTCGACCAGCGGGGCGCCTTCCTCCCGCGGCCGGACGGGCTCGGCGGGGACGGGCGGCACGAGGGAGATGGGCTGCTCCGCCTCCTCGTCCTCCTGCGCATGCTCGTCCAGCATCGGTTCCATGCGCCGGGCCTCTTCGTAGCGCTCGGCGCGCATCTCCGCTGCCAGCTCCTTGTTGCGCCGGCTCAAGAAGCGGACGAGCGCGCCGGTGCGGGTCGTGACCTCGCCGCTGGCGCTGGCGATCGCCAAGCCCGCCTGGCGATAGCGCCGCCAGGAAATGCCGAGGGCGAAGTAATAGGCCGGCAGCGCCAGGAGGAGGCAGGCGAGCTGCACCGCCCAGAGCGGCACCTTGCCGAGCGAGATCAGGCCCGGCAGCGCGCCGCCGCCGAAAATGAGCTGGCCCAGCGCCCCGCCCAGTCCTTCACCGAAAGGCCAGCTTCCGCCCCAGGGAGCGAGGCCAAGGCCGATGGCCATGGTGACCAGCGAGGTCGGCAGCAGAGCAAGCCGCAGCCACCAGGGATTGGCGGGGCGGTGGCGCATCAGCTTCACCCCCCAGATGCCGAGCGCGACGGCGAGCATGAAGCTCGCGAGACCCAGGCTCTGCAGCGTGAGGTCGGCGATATAGGCACCGGGCCAGCCGAGGGCGTTCTGGACCGGCCCGTCGGTCGCGAGGTTGAAGGAGGGATCGCTGCGGCTCGCCGTCAGCAGCGAAACCAGATAGGCGATCGCCAGCAGAAGCAGAACAAATCCCGAGACCTCCTCGAAACGCCGGCGCAGGAAGACCCGCGTGCCGGTCGGGACGAAGCCGGTCGTCGTCTGGTCGGTCATGCGATCGCTTCCTCGCGGTGGCCCAGCACCTTGACCAGGCGCCCGAGCCCTTCCTCCACCACCTCGGGCTCATGCACCAGCGCGACGCGGATATAGGGCGTGCCGGGGTTGCGGCCCTCCGAATCGGGCCGGGCCATATAGGCGCCGGGGAGGACCCTGAGGCCGGCCTCGGCCCAGAGCCGGCGCGCCGCCGCCTCGCCGTCGCCGACGTCCAGCCAGAGGAAGAAGCCGCCCTTGGGCTGGGTGAAGCCGAAGCGGTTGCCCAGCATGCGCTCGGCGATGGCAAAGCAGCGCCGATAGCGCGCGCGACCCGCCTCCACATGGCTCTCCTCGCGCCAGAGGGCGGCGGAGGCGGCGAGCGCCGGGAAGGAAGGCGCGCTGCCCCCGAAATTGACGAGCTGGGTGACGCGGCGGATCAGGCGCCGGTCGCCCGCGATGAAGCCGGAGCGCAGGCCCGGCGCCGCCGAGCGCTTGGAGAGCGAATGGAGCACGACGATATTGTCGAGCCGTCCTTCCGCGACTTCGAGGGCACCGGCCGGGGGCTTGCCGCGATAGATCTCGGCATAGCATTCGTCGAAGGCGACGGTGAAGCCGTGCTTGCGGCCCAGCGCCACCCAGCGCGCCAGACAATCGCGCGAGGCCACGGCGCCCTGCGGGTTCGAGGGCGAGCAGACATAGGCGAGCGCCGTGCGCGCCAGGGCCTCGGGCGCGATATCGTCGGGATCTGGTAGGAATCCGGTGGCCGCCGTTGCCGGCAGGAAGACCGGCTCGGCCCCGGCCACCGCCGCCGCACCCGCGTAGACGTG
>DATFRE010000578.1:0-10649 GCA_035263545.1 Dongiaceae bacterium | reverse complement strand
AGGCGATCGAGCGCGAGGCGACCGGCTTTCATGCCCGCGTGGTGCAACATGAATGCGACCATCTCGACGGCATCCTCTACCCCATGCGGATGACCGACCTCTCCAGGCTGATGTTCGTGGAGGAGATGCAGCGAAGCTATGGCACCGACACCATTCCGGAGGATTGAGCCATGACGAGCCCAGGCGAGCCGCAGGAAAAGCTCATGGATGCGGCCATCGCCCATGTGCCCTTCGACGGCTGGGGCGAGACGGCGCTGCTCGCCGGCGCGAAGGATCTCGGGGTCGAGCGCGGTCTCGCCCTCAACGCCTTCCCCGGCGGCGCCATCGAGATGATCGAATACCACAGCCGGCTCGCCGACCGGCGCATGGTCGCGGCCTATGAGGCCGCCGAGACCGCCGGGCTCAAGATCCGGGAGAAGGCGGCTCTCGCCATTCGCCTCAGGCTCTCCGCCAACCAACCGCATCGCGAGGCGATCCGGCGGGCCCTTTCGGTGCTTGCCTTGCCGATCCACGCGCCGCTGGCGGCCCGCCTCATCTATCGCACCGTGGACGCCGTCTGGCATGCCCTCGGCGACCGGTCGACGGACTACAATTTCTACACTAAGCGGGGCTTGCTGGCGGGGGTCTACGGCTCGACCCTGCTCTATTGGCTGAACGACAAATCGGCCGAGAGCGCGGAGAGCTGGACCTTCCTCGACCGCCGCATAGCCGAGGTGATGAAGATTCCCAGGGCCATGGCGCGCCTCGACAAGCTCAAGGAAAAGCTCCCCGACCCCTTCCACCTGCTGCGCCGCCGGCCCGCGCGCTAGGGGCAGGGCGCCAGAACCGCCGGGCCTGCCGGCGTCTCCGGCAGGTCATGGCAGGCACCGGCGAAGCAGATCTGCCAAGCCCCGCCCGTGGCGCCGGACCGGGCGAGGGTTATCTTGGTCTGGACCGGGAGCTTCGGGTGATAGCGCCACAGATGCCCGTCGAAAACGGCGTCCGGTGGAGGTTCCATGCCGGCGTCCGAGCCCTCGATGCGAGCCTCGAGTATCTCGAGGCCATCCGGCCGCACACGCCAGTCCTCTTCCCATCGCGTCTTCTCGACCGAGTGCGTCCAGGCGAGGGTGAAGACGCTGGTCGCATAGACGACTTTCGTTGCCCCGAGAACAACACACAAATTCAAGAGGTTGTCGCTCCAGGTTCAACCGGGCGCGCACGCCAGCAATGCTCCGCCAGAAAGATGGCGGCCAGCAGAAACCCGACCTCGTCGCTGGCCAGCAGCGCCACCACGAGGCTGAAGGCGGCGATGGTCGCCAGCCCCCGCTCCCAGACGGCCAGGGGACCCCTGAGATAGCCGATGGCGGCGGCGCCCCACAGGGCGATGGCGAGACAGGCCTTGACGACGATATAGGCGACGGCAGCCGGATAGCCGAAGGACTGGGCGATCGGCCCGCCCGGCTGGAGCATGAGTGCGGGGGCATAGACGGCCATGAAGGGGATCACGAATCCGGCAAGGGCGATCTTGATCGCCTGGACCCCGATCTTCATCCCCGATTCCTGGGCGATCGGGGCGGCAGCGAAAGCGGCCAGCGCCACCGGCGGCGTCAGGTCGGCGAGGATGCCGAAATAGAATACGAACATGTGGCTGACGATCAGCGGCACGCCCAGATGCAACAGCGCCGGGCCGGCGAGGGAGGAGGTGATGATGTAGGTCGGGATCGTCGGGATCCCCATGCCGAGGATGAGGCAGGTGATCATGGTGAGGAACAAGGAGAGGAAAAGGCTCTGCCGGCCGATGGAGACGACGAAGCCGCCGAAGGTGGTCGCAGCACCGGTCAGGGTCATGGTGCCGACGATGATGCCGACGATGGCGCAGGCGATGCCCACGGGAAGCGCTGCCTTGGCGCCCTCGGCCAGGCTGTCCCGGGCGATGATCAAGGTCTCCCGCCCGCCGCGGATGAGGGCGTTGAGCGCGACCAGCAGACTGAGCGTCGTGGCAATGACCCAGAGCCCGTATTGGAAGAAGCCGGCCGCGGCCAAGCCGAGCAGGATCCAGAAGACGATCCTGAGGCTCCGGGCTGGAAAGTGCCGGGAAACCGGCGCGCCCAGCATCAGCAGGGCGGTGAAGGCGAGGCCGACCGTGCCCGCGAAGAGCGGTGTGTAGCCGTCGAAGAGCAGATAGATCAGGGCGGCCAGCGGCAGGACCAGGTACCAGCCGCGCCTGAGCGCGGCGCCGGCCTCCGGCACCTGGTCTTCCGGCAGGCCGAGAAGCCCGCGTCGCCCCGCCTCCAGATGCACCATCCAGAAGGCAGAGCCGAAATAGAGCAGAGCGGGGATGACCGCCGCTTTTGCGATCTGGGCATAGGGCACGCCGATGGTCTCGGCCATGATGAAGGCGACGGCGCCCATGACCGGCGGCATGATCTGGCCGCCCATGGAGGCGGTCGCCTCCACCCCGCCGGCGAAGGCGGCCTGATAGCCGAAGCGCTTCATCAGCGGGATGGTGAACTGGCCGACGGCGACCACATTGGCGATGCCGGAGCCGGAGATCATGCCCATGAGAGCCGAGGCGATGACCGCCACCTTGGCCGGTCCGCCGCGGGTCCGGCCGACCATGCCCAGCGACACGTCGGTGAAGAGGCGGATGACCCCCGTCCGCTCGAGGAAGACGCCGAAGACGATGAAGATGAAGATGTAGGTGGAGGAGACATATGTGGGAATGCCGTAGATCCCCTCGGTCCCATAGGACATCTGGTCGATGATCTGGGAGAAGTCGTAGGGCCGATGATCGAAGGGGGCCGGCAGATACTGACCGAAGATCCCATAGGCGAGGAAGATCCCGGACACAATGGGAAGTGCCGGGCCGATGGCGCGCCAGGTGGCGATGAACAACACGGCCAGGCCCAGAATGCCCACACCCATGTCCCATTCATTCGGCTCACCGGCGCGGTCGAGCAGGTCCTGGTAGAAGACCCATTGATAGAGCCCGACCGCGAAGCTCAGCAGCCCCAGCGCCCAGGCGGCGAGCCGATGGCTCCGGCTGCGCCCTGTCGCGACCAGCGGCAGAGCCAGCAGCATCAGGAACCCCACATGGACGGCGCGGACGATCAGGCTCGGCAGGTTGATCGCATGCGCCGCGGTGGCGATCTGGAAGACCGAGAAGGCGATCGCAATGGCGAAGAGCAGCCGCCCCTCGCGATCCTGGCCGAAACGCACCGCCAGCGGATTGATCTCTGCCGGCTCGCTGAGGGCAGCGGCACTGGCCCCGAACTCCTCGGCCAGCGTCTCCGGCCGGCGCGCAGCCGCGGCCATGGGGCGGCCGCGCGACCTCAGAGCAAGCCCTTCTCCTTGTAGTAGCGCTCGGCGCCGGGATGGATCGGGATGGGCATGCCCTTGGCCGCGTCGGCAAGCTTGATATCCGCCGCCGCTTTATGGGCCGCCACCATGTCGCCCAGATGGTCGAAAAGCTGCTTCGTCATCTGATAGGCGAGGTCGTCGGAGACCCCCTCCCGCGTCACCAGGAAGTTGATCACCGCCGCTGTCGGCACGGCTTCGCTCTGGCCCTGATAGGTGCCCGCGGGGATCTCTCGCGCCACGTAGGGCGCGCCCACCTTGGCCACGATATCCCCGGGGACGGCCACCACGGTGATCGGGATCGAGCTCGCGAGATCGCGGATCGAGGCGACGCCCAGCCCGGCCGATTGCAGGGTGGCGTCGAGCTGGCGGTTCTTGATGAGCTCGACGGACTCCCCGAAGGCCAGATACTCGACCCGGCCGAGGTCCTTGTAGGTGATGCCCGCCGCGCCGAGGATGGCACGGGCGTTCAGCTCCGTACCCGATTTCGGCGCGCCCACCGAAAGGGATTTGCCCTTGAGATCGGCAAGCGTGGCGATCCCCGACTCCTTGGAGGCGACGATCTGGATGAGATTGGGATAGATGGCGGCGAGGCCGCGCAGCTTGTCGAGCTTGCCCTTGAAGCCGGCCTCCTTGTTGCCCTCCCAGGCGAATTGCACGGAATCGCCGAGGGCGAAGGCGACCTCGCCCTTGCCCTGCTGCAGGAGGTTCAGATTTTCCACCGAGGCCTTGGTGGCCTGCACCTGGGTGCGGATGCCGGGGATGTTGTCGCCGTAGATCTTGGCCAGCGCGACGCCCAGCGGGTAGTAAACGCCGCTCGTGCCGCCGGTCAGCACATTCACGAACTCATCCGCCCGCGCGAGCGGTGCAATGCCGGCGAGAGTGAAGCCGGCCGCGACGCCGACAAAGGCCCGACGGGTGATGAGGCTCGTCATTGCATTCCTCCCTTTGGTTTGGTCTCGCACCAACTCTAACGCGCAGCCATGCGGCAGGGACGCAAAAAACGATGCCGGAGCGGCCCCGGGGCGGAGGCAAGGGGACCTTGCCGAGGCATCGCAAAAAAAGAGCGAGCCAAAGGCTCGCTCCTGGTTTCGGTTGTGGCAGCGCTCCGTTAGTGGGCCAGGCCCTGCTCCCGGGCGGCGTTGCGGATGGACTTCTGCAACTTCTCGAAGGCGCGGACCTCAATCTGGCGCACGCGCTCGCGGCTGATGTCGTACTCTTTGCTCAGATCCTCCAGCGTCGCCGGCTCGTCCTTCAGCCGGCGCTCGATCAGGATATGGCGCTCGCGGTCGTTGAGCCCGTCGAGTGCCTTGCCCAGCAGCTTCTGCCGGGCCGAGAGCTCCTCGTTCTCCGCCAGGCGGGTCTCCTGGGTCGGCGAGTCGTCCACCAGCCAGTCCTGCCATTCCCCTTCGCCCTCGGCCCGGACGGGGGCGTTGAGGGAGTTGTCTGGGGCGGCAAGGCGGCGGTTCATGGTGACGACATCCTCCTCCGGCACCGCGAGGCGGTCGGAGATGGTCTTCACCTGCTCGGGCGACAGATCGCCCTCCTCGATCGCCTTGATCTGCCCCTTCACGCGCCTCAGATTGAAGAACAGTTTCTTCTGGGCGGCGGTCGTGCCGATCTTCACCAGCGACCAGCTGTGCAGGATGTATTCCTGGATCGCGGCCCTGATCCACCACATGGCATAGGTCGCGAGCCGGAAGCCGCGGTCCGGGTCGAAGCGCTTGACCGCCTGCATCATGCCGACATTGCCCTCGGCGATTAGCTCGTTGATGGGAAGCCCGTAGCCGCGATAACCCATGGCGATCTTGGCCACCAGGCGCAAATGGCTGGTGACCAGGCGGTGGGCGGCCTCCGGGTCCTTATGCTCGCGCCAGCGCTTGGCGAGCATGAATTCTTCGTTTGCTTCCAGCATCGGAAACTTGCGGATTTCCTGCAGATAGCGGGAGAGCCCGCTGTCCGACTGCAGGGTCGGCAGAGTCCTGATTGTGGTCGTCATACCCCTCCTAACACCCTGAGCCCGTTCTTTGGTCCCCTGTGGTGTCCCCGGCAGGTTCCGAACGGTCAGGGCTGCAACGATGATATGGTCCTATTGCTGCACCGCGTCAAGAATAACTTACTGTAATAGTCGGATATCGGCTAAATTAGCGCGATTTCAAGGCATTAATAAGGCAGGTTAGGTCTGCGGGCAGGGGGCTCTCGAAGGCCAGCCAGGCCCCGGTCCGGGGGTGGCGGAAGCCGAGAGTGGCGGCGTGCAGGGCCTGCCGGCGGAAGCCGGCGAGGGCCGCTTGTCCGGCCGGCCCCAGGCGGGCCCGGCGCTCCGCGCTTTCCCGGCCATAGACCGGGTCGCCCAGCAGGGGATGGCCGATGGCGGCCAGATGGACCCGGATCTGATGGGTCCGGCCCGTGGCCAGCCGGCATTCCACCAGGCTCGCCCCCAGCCCGAGCGCCTCCAGCACCCGATAGCGGGTCAGCGCCGGCTTGCCGCCCCGGCTCACCACCGCCATGCGCTTGCGGTCCACCGGATGGCGCCCGATCGCCCCCTCGATCTCGCCCTCCCGCTCCTTGGGCATGCCCCAGACCACCGCGAGATAGCGCCGGTCGATCCGCCGGGCGGCGAAATCCCCCGCCAGCGCCAGGTGGGTCGCGTCGTTCTTGGCGGCCACCAGCAGACCGCTGGTATCCTTGTCCAGCCGGTGGACGATACCCGGCCGGCGCTCGCCCCCGATCCCCGAGAGGCTCTCTCCGCAGTGGGCGATGAGCGCGTTGACCAGGGTCTTGTCCGGATTGCCGGGGGCGGGGTGGACGACCATCCCCGCCGGCTTGTCGATGACGATGAGATCGGCATCCTCATAGACGATCGCAAGCGCGATCGCCTGGCCCTCGGGGGAAGCAGGGGCCGGCGGCGGCAAGTCGAGCCGGAAGACCTGCCCGGCTTTGACCTTCTGGGACGGGTCGGATAAGGTCGCGCCGCCCTCGCTGACGCGGCCCGCCTCGATCAGCTGCTTCAGGCGGCTCCGCGACAGGCCGGAGAGCCGCCGGGCGAGGAACCGATCGAGCCTCTCGCCGGCATCCTCGGCACCGGCCGAAACCGGCGGCGGCTGCAGGGGAAGATCTGCGGGGGTCTCAGGGTCGGGCGCCTTCGCCATGGCGCGCTCAGACTGGACCGAAAGTATGCAAGGCCTCAAGATTCTCGTCATCGCCATGGGGGTTCTGATCCTGATCGGCGTCACCGTCCTCATCGTCACGGTGGCGAGCCGGCTGAAGGGCGGATCCTCGGGCCGGAGCTTCGGCGCGGCCTCGCTCGTCCTGCCCAAGGGCTGCCGCGTCGTCGAGATGACGACGGCCGGCGCCCGGCTCGGGCTTCGCCTCGGCGATGGGCCCGATTGCCAGCTCATCCTTCTCGTCGACCCCGAGAGCGGCCAGGAGACCGGCCGCATCTCGCTCCTCGCCCAGCCTTAGTACCCAGCCTTCGTAAAGGAATCACGACCCATGAATTTCTGCAGCGACAATGTCACCGGCGCCTCGCCCGAGATCCTGGAGGCGCTGACCCGCGCCAATGCCGGCACGCGGCCCTCCTATGGCGAGGACGACCAGACGGCGCGGGTCGAGGCGAAGCTGAAGGAGATCTTCGAGACGGATCTCGCGGCCTTTCCGGTCGCGACCGGCACGGCCGCCAATGCGCTCGGCCTCTCCCTGATCACGCCGCCCTATGGCGCCCTCTATTGCCATCGCGATGCCCATGTCGCGGTCGATGAGTGCGGCGCGCCGGAGCTCTATACCGGCGGCGCCAAGCTGGTGGATCTCCCGGGCGAGCATGGCAAGTTGAGCGCGGCGGATATCGATGCGGCGCTGGCCGCCTCGCATAAGGGCGTGGTGCATCACGTCCAGGCCGCTTCCATCAGCCTGACCCAGGCGACGGAATCCGGCACCAGCTATCGCCCCGCCGAGGTGGCGGCGATCGCCGCGGCCGCGCGGCCCTATGGCGTGAAGCTGCATATGGATGGCGCGCGCTTCGCCAATGCGCTGGCCTTCCTGAAGGTGAGCCCGGCGGAGATCACCTGGCGCGCCGGGATCGACATCCTCTCCTTCGGCGCCACCAAGAACGGGGCGCTGGCCGCCGAGGCGGTCGTCATCTTCGACAAGGCGCTGGCCGCGGAATTCGCCTTCCGGCGCAAGCGCGGGGGCCATCTCTTCTCCAAGATGCGTTTCCTCTCGGCCCAGCTCGACGCCTATCTCGAGGGCGGGCTCTGGCTGAAGAACGCCCGGCATGCCAATGCCATGGCCCAACGCCTGGCGGAGGGGCTGGGGCGGATCAAGGGCGCCCGGCTCGCCCATCCGGTGGAGGCGAACGAGATCTTCGTCGATCTGCCGGAGCATGCGATCCGGGGTCTCCAGGCCGATGGCTTCCAGTTCCATCGCTGGCTGGGCGAGGACAAGACCCAGCTGCGCCTCGTCACCGGCTTCGATACGAAGGAAGCCGACGTCGCCGCCTTCATCGCCTCGGCCGAGCGCCACGCGGCGCGGGCGAACGAGAAAGTGGCGTAGGTTTCCGCTGTTTCTGCCGGGAAGCTTCAAGCCCGGGAGAGGGGAAGAAACTTTTTGTAATCCAGTGTTGCTGCCGGTCGCCCAGCAACAGGGCCTTTGCAAATCTCTCTGTCGGCGGACATGAAGCCGTGACGGCCGGGCGGCAGACTGCGCGCCATGCGTCTCAGCCTCGATACTCGGAGCTTCAGCCGTCTGATCGCGCCACTTCTCGGCCAGGCGAGCGGCACGGATCTTTTTCTGGTCGCCTTCCCGCATTCGGGACTCGACTGGATGGTACGGCTCTACGCCAATGCCAGCCTGATCCTTGCGGGCGATCCGCGGAAGGTCACGCAATTCAATCTCGGCGATCTCGTACCGGAGGAGGGTCTGCGCCGCCCGGCCGGGTCGCCGCCACTGCCGGTCCCAGGATTCCGCTGCTACAGCAGCCATGCCCGCTTCACGGGGCGCTATCGCAAGGTGATCTATCTCGTCCGCGATCCGCGCCGGGTCATGGCGGACCGCCATGCCGCGCTGGTGGCACGCGGCCAATGGCGCGGCAGCCTGGAGGAGATGGTGGGCCACCGGCGCCATGGCATCCGCGCCTGGGCGGCCCATGCCGCGGGCTGGCTCGATCATGTGGAGACTCCGGCCTTCGCTCTGGTCCGCCATGAGGATCTTTGCGCGAGGACGGCCTTCGAGCTGACGCGGCTCTTCGATCTCCTGGGCTGGCATCTCGACCCCGCCCAGGCGGCCCAGGCGGTGGCGCGTGCCGCGGAGGCTGGGTGGGCAACGCCCGATCTGCGGCGCGGCGGCGAAGCGCTCCGCCGCAGGGCGGAGGCGGCCCCTCCCGGAGCGATCCCGTTTTCCGCCATGCGGCTCATCGGGGAGGTAGCCGGGCCGCTTATGCGCCGCCTCGGCTATCTCACCGAGCCGGCGGAGGCGCCATCGCCGGCGCCGGGATCACCCGCGCCGCTGGTCAGACTGTTCGCCGACTCATCCTCCGGATGAGTGCTGCCGCACACTGAAAAGCTGCAAAGCCGTCACAACGGGTATTTGCAAAATCCTTCGGCCAGGACATCATATCCGTGCGGGGGAGGGAGCCTTGTTCCCGGTGCCCGCGAGGCTGGGAGTCGACGGGGGTCACTCGTGCCGAAAGGATCGATCGCGCTGGAACGGAGATGGGGGCGATGCGACTGAGCCTTCGCCAGGTGGCTGCCGGCGGGCGCAGCCGGTTGCGCGAGGCGCTGGCAGGGCTGGTGGACCGGCCTTATCTGCCCATCCCGGCGGACGACACGGATCTCTTCCTGGTCTCCTATCCGAAATCGGGGGTCAATTGGCTGAAATGGCTGATGGCCACGGCCAATCTCCGGCTCGCGGGCGATCCGCGCGAGATCACCTTCTTCAACCACTCCGATTTCATCGCCGATCTCCACAGCGTGCGGCGGGTCGGGCCGCCGGGGCTCGCCGTTCCCGGCTGCCGCTGCTTCACCAGCCATGCGCCCTGGATGCGCCGCTATCGGAAGGTGATCTATCTGGTGCGCGATCCGCGCCACGTGATGCCCTCCTATCACACGCATCTGACGAGCCGCCGGGCCTGGCAGGGAACGCTGGAGCAACTGGTGGCCCACGAGCAGTACGGCATCCGCGCCTGGGTCAGCCATGTCGGCGGCTGGCTCGACCGCGTCGATGCGACGGCCTCGTTCACCCTGTTGCGCTACGAGGATCTCCGCGCCCGCACGGCAGACGAGCTGATCCGGATCTATGGGCTTCTCGGCTGGCGCCTGGATGCCGCCATGGCGGCGCAGGTGGTGGCGCAGGTGAGCCCGCAGCGCATGCGCGAGGACGAGGCGCGTTTCAACGAAGGCCATCCGAGGCGGCGCGGGACGGAGTTCGTCCGCAAGGGCGCCTTCGGCGGCCCGCGCCAGCCCGTTCCCGAGGCGCTGCTACGCCAGATCGAGGCCGAGGCCGGTCCGCTGATGCAGGGCCTCGGCTATCTGGGCGACGAGACCGAGAACGCGAGCCCGCGCGAACGGGTTCGGCTTGCAAGCCCGGGCGGTCTCCGCTAAGAGAGTGCCCCTCCGGCCGCGGTCCCCTTCGTCTAGTGGCCCAGGACACCGCCCTCTCACGGCGGTAACAGGGGTTCGAATCCCCTAGGGGACGCCAGTAGAATCAATGTCTTAGACAAAGATCCTAAGAAACCATCACCCGTGTACGGCAAAAGTACGGCAAAGTTGGGTCGGAAACCGGGGTCGCGAAGATTGCCGCGCTGGCAAGGTTTGGCCGGCCGACAAGCTGCGGCCCGGGGTCAGCGGGTTCCTACTCGTGAAGCGAGTGCAACGTGATCTCCGGGAGCTCCATCGCGTCGCTGCGAATCTGAAAACAGACCCGTGTCAGCCTTGAGGCGGGCGCCGCACCTGCAATGAAACTCAGCGGCAGATTCGAGCCAGTTCGCCTGCGTCATATACCGCGCGCCACATGCACCGCAGTTGATCACGACGGGCTTTGGATCCTTGGCCAGGAACTTGGTTCCGCAGTTGAGCGCGGAACTGTATCGCCGTCGCCGACTCTTTCCTAAGGGGCAAAATCGGCTTCGGCTGGCGCCGTGAGCGGCCACCGAGGTCCCACCGCAGGGGATTGGTGCGCCGTCCCGCGGCTCGACTTCGGCGACCACCCAGCGCGGGCGGGGAGCCGCCCGGCGGTAGCAGGGTAGCCTTCGTTCATGTGGCGGCCAGCTGGCCAGATGGCGCAGGTGGCCGCCGGAAGCCTCCCCACAACGCATCACACAG
>DATFRE010000577.1:0-9866 GCA_035263545.1 Dongiaceae bacterium | reverse complement strand
GTACCCCGATGTCCTGGGATCGCTGGCGCCTCATTTCGAGAAAGCCGATCTCGGCAGCAAGGGCATCTACTACCGCGTCCAGGCGGGCCCCTTTACCGACAAGAACGCCGCGCGGGACGTCTGCGCCAAGCTCAAGGCTCTGGGACAGCCTTGCCTAGTAAAGCCCTGAATTTGCAAGACCTGAGCTGATCCCATGGCCTCGCTGGCCGCGATCTTCGGCTGCGCCGGCACGCAGCTTGGCGACGCCGAGCGTCGATTCTTCGCCCGGGTGGATCCCGCGGGCTTCATCCTCTTCGCCCGCAATGTCGCCGATCCCGCGCAGCTTCGGAATCTCACCGGCGCGCTGCGCCAGGCCGTCGGCCGCGATGCGCCGGTCCTGGTCGACCAGGAGGGCGGGCGCGTCCAGCGCCTGAAGCCGCCCCACTGGCGAGCCGCCCCTCCACCCGGGCGCTTCGGCGATCTTGCGGCCCGTGACCCGGCCAGCGCCGCGCTCGCCGTGCGCCTCAATGCCCGGCTCATCGGCGCCGAGCTTTCGGCGGTGGGCATCGACACTATCTGCTCGCCGTCCCTGGACCTCAGGCTGCCCGGCGCCCATCAGGTGATCGGCGACCGGGCGTTTTCCACCGATCCGGCGATCGTGGCGGCGCTGGGCCGGGCGGCCTGCGAGGGCTTCTTCGAGGCCGGCATCACCCCCGTCATCAAGCATTTGCCAGGCCATGGCCGCAGTCAGGTCGACAGCCACCTCCACTTGCCCGTGGTCGATGCGCCGCTGGCGGAGCTGGCGGCGAGCGACTTCCGGCCCTTCCGGGAGCTCGCCGATATGCCGCTGGGCATGACCGGCCATCTCCTCATCCGGGCCGTGGACGCCGAGCGCCCGGCCACCATATCCTCCCGCGTCATCGCGGAGGTCATCCGCGGCCATATCGGGTTCAAGGGGGTTCTGATCAGCGACGATCTCTCCATGGAGGCGCTGGCGGGCTCGGTCCAGACGCGGGCCGCCGCGGCAATCGCCGCGGGCTGCGACATCGCCCTCCATTGCAACGGGAGGCTGGAGGAGATGGAAGCGATTGCCGAGGCCCTGCCGGCTCTGGCGCCTCAGACCGCGGCGCGGCTCGCTGCCGCCCGCCCTCCAGCGCCGGGCCAGCCAGTCGATACGGCGGCGCTTCTTGCGCGGCTGGACCAGATTCTCGCCGGAGTGCCCTGATGCTGGAGGACAATATCGCCTCGGGGATCCGCGAAGCGACGGTCTGGGTGCTGCCGTTCCTCTTCGCCGTGCCGCTGCATGAGGCGGCCCACGGGCTCGTTGCCTGGTGGCTGGGCGATGACACGGCCTATCGCCAGGGCCGAGTCACGCTGAATCCGCTGCGCCATGTCGATCCCTTCGGCACCGTGATCCTGCCGGCGCTGCTGCTGATCGCCCATGTCCCCTTTCTCTTCGGCTATGCCAAACCCGTCCCCGTCGCCTTCCATCGGCTGCGCCATCCGCGACGGGACACGATCCTGGTTGCCGCGGCGGGTCCGGCCATGAACATCCTGCTGGCCCTGATCTCGGCACTTCTGATTTATGGCGCCGTGCGGCTGCCGGATATGGCTTCGGATTGGGCGTCCCGGACTCTCGTCAGATCGGTTCAGCTCAATCTGATGCTCGCGGTCTTCAACATGATCCCGCTGCCGCCCCTCGACGGCGGCAGGGTCGCGGTCGGCCTGCTGCCGCGCCCGCTCAGCACCTGGCTCGCCCGGCTCGAGCGCCACGGGATCCTGATCCTGCTGGTCTTCCTGATCGTGCTTCCCATCCTGGGGCAGCCCTTGGGCCTGAACCTCAATCTGTTCCAGTACCTGCTCTTGCCGCCGTTTGAATTTCTCTATAAGGCGATCCTATCGATTACCGGCGTGGCGAACCTTTGATGAGTCCAGCCGACGAACCTTTCGAGGAGGACAGCCGGGAGCGGATCATCGATCCGGAGGATGCGCTGCTCCTCGATCTCGACGGCTATGAAGGGCCGATCGATATCCTGCTGACTCTGGCCCGCGACCAGAAGGTCGATCTCAGGCGGATCTCGATCCTGGCCCTGGCCGATCAGTATCTCGCCTTCATCGCGCGGGCCCGCCAGCTTCGTCTGGAGATCGCCGCCGACTATCTGGTGATGGCAGCTTGGCTCGCCTATCTCAAATCGCGCCTGCTCTTGCCCGAGCCGGAGACTGAAGGGGAGCCCACCGGCGCCGAGCTGGCCGCGGCACTGGCCTTCCAGCTGCAGCGTCTGCAGGCGATGAAGGAGGCGGGTGCCAAGCTCATGGCGCTGCCCCAACTCGGCCGGGATTTCCTGCCCCGCGGCGAGCCGGAGCGCTTCAAGGTCATCACCCGCTCCATCTATTCCGACACGCTCTACGATCTGCTGAAGGCCTACGGCACCCATTCGGGCCGGCGCCATGAGGGGGCGCTGCGCATCCTGCCGACCGATCTCTATTCCATGGACGATGCGCTGAAGCGTCTGAGCGGCATGATCGGCAAGACGATGGAATGGACGGTGCTCGCGAGCTTCCTCCCGCCGGGGCTCGCCTCCGGGCTGGTGCGCCGCTCGGCCCTGGCCGCGACCTTCGCCGCCAGCCTGGAGATGGCGCGCTCTGGCCGGCTCAAGCTGCGCCAGGAGCGGACCTTCGGCCCCATCTATGTGAGACGCAACGAGGACCCCCAGCCGACATGAGCGAAGACCGCTTCCAATTGCTGCGCCGGCTCGAGGCGATCCTGTTCGCCAGCGCCGAGCCCATGGCCGAGAAGACGCTGGCCCAGCGCCTGCCGGAGGGCGCCGATATCGCAGGGCTGCTGCAGGAGCTGGCGGGGCTCTATGCCAATCGGGGGGTGCATCTGATGCAGTTCGGCGATCGCTGGGCCTTTCGCACCGCCCCCGATCTGGGCGACCGGCTGCAAACCGAAACCGTCGTGGCCCGCAAACTCTCCCGCGCCGCCATCGAGACCCTTGCCATCATCGCTTATCACCAGCCGGTGACCCGCGCCGAGGTGGAGGAGATCCGGGGCGTGGCGCTCTCCCGCGGCACGCTGGATACCCTGTTGGAGGCGAACTGGATCCGCCCCAAAGGCCGGCGCCAGACCCCGGGGCGGCCGGTCACCTGGGTCACCACCGACGACTTCCTCGACCATTTCGGGCTGGAGAGCCGGGAGGCCCTGCCGGGGATCGAGGAGCTGAAGGCCGCCGGCCTGCTCGACGCCCGCTCGGCCATCTCGACTCTCGGCGCCCAGGCCATGGCCGCCGTGCCCCCGCCGGAGGATGAGGGCGAGGAGGAGAACGGGGCCGAAGGGGACGCGGCGCCGAGCGATGAGGAGGGCGCGGCCGATTTCGAATCCATGATCGCGGGGGTCGAGGCGACCGTCGAGGAAGAAGATGAGGACGAACCGCGAAAGGGTTGATCGGCAGCCCTTCTCCGGAACCGTTTCGGCCTCAGATTCCGCTTTATTTCAGCCCCGAACCGCGCCACATAAGTTGCGTTGCGGGCGTGGCGGCTTTTTGCCATAGTCCGCCTCAATCGTAGAGCCTGCGTTCCAAGGAGATCCGAATGGGATCGTTGAGCATTTGGCACCTATTGCTGCTTCTGGCGGTGGTGCTGTTGGTTTTCGGCGGCGGCGGCAAGATCCCGAAGCTGATGAAGGATATGGGCCAGGGAATCACGGCCTTCAAAAAGGGCCTGAAGGACGAGCCCAAGCCCGGGGAACCGGGCAGCGACAAGGCCATCGAGGGCGATGTCGGCAACAAGGACAAAGCCGCCGGCTGATACGCGCGGCCGGTAAGCAGAGGCTGGGCGTCGGGATCACGTCATGTTCGACCTGAGCTGGTCGCATATCGCCATCCTGGTCGTCGTTGCCCTCCTCGTGCTCGGCCCCAAGGAACTGCCCAACGCGATCCGCACCGGCGCGCAGCTTCTGCGCACGGGCCGCAAGCTTGCGGGCGAATTCCGCAGCGGCATGGACGAGCTGCTGCGGGAAGCCGAGCTCGAAGAGACGCGCAGGACGATCAGCCAGGCGATGTCCGAAGGGGTGGAGAAGACCCTGGCCGAGAATGTCGATTCGACGGGCGAGCTCAAAGCGGCGATCAGCACCGATCCCCTGAAGGAGCTGGAGGCGCCATCGACGACGGCCGCCCCGTCCGGCGCGGCCGCGCCCGAGGCGACCCCGACCATCATCGAGCATGACGCCCCGCCGGCGCCGCCCCATTCCATCCTGCCGCCGGAGGCGCCGCCGCCGGTGACAGAGGCCGCGGCAGAAGAGGGCACGAAGGAGCCTTCGCCGGTGCCCGCCGAGAGCCAGGATCAGAAGCAGAGCGCCGGATAATGGCGGGAGCGGAAGACGACAAGAAGATGCCGCTGCTCGACCACCTGGTCGAGCTCCGCCGGCGTCTGCTCTATTCGGTGCTGGCCCTCTTCATCGCCTTCATCTTCTGCTTCTACTTCGCCCAGCACATCTTCAATTTCCTGGCCCAGCCTTTGGCGAACATCCTGCTGAAGGAGACGGGGCGGCGCTTCATCTATACCGACCTGACCGAGGTCTTCTTCACCCAGGTGAAGGTCGCGGTCTTCGGCGCTGCCTGCATCACCTTTCCCATCATCGCCTCGCAGATCTGGATGTTCGTGGCGCCGGGGCTCTACAAGAACGAACGCCAGGCCTTCCTGCCCTTCCTGGTGGCGACCCCCGTCCTGTTCATATTGGGCGCGGCGCTCCTCTATTACGTGATGATGCCCATCGCCTGGCGCTTCTTCCTGGGCTTCCAGCAGCATGGCGGGCCCGAGACCCTGCCGGTCCAGCTCGAGGCCAAGGTCAGCGACTACATCAACCTGGTGATGAAGCTGATCTTCGCCTTCGGCCTCTGCTTCCAGCTGCCGGTCCTGCTGACCCTTCTCGCGCGGGTCGGGATCGTGACCGCCGAGGGCCTGCGCAAGAAGCGGCGCTACGCCATCGTCGGCGTCTTCGCCGTCGCCGCGGTGATCACGCCCCCCGATCCCTTCAGCATGATGAGCCTCGCCATCCCGATCCTCGTTCTCTACGAGATCTCGGTCTGGTCGGCCTATCTGGTCGAGAAGAAGCGCGCCGAGCGTGAGCGCGAGCTGGAGAAGGAGCTCCAGGACAACTCCGCCGCCTAGGCCGGCTGCGGTCCCCAGCGCATCCTTTGACGCCGCGGCGCGTTTCTTTGAAACTTCGCTCGTATCCCGGGTTTGAGGCGTGGACAACTATTGGCTGTCGACGGCGCCGCTGGCGGCTTTCCTGGTCGGGCATGTGTTTCTGGCCGTCCTCGTGAGCTGCCATGCCGTTCTCCACAAGGAGGATGTCCGGTCCGCCTTCGGCTGGATCGGTTTGGCCTGGCTATCGCCGGTGGTGGGGCCGGCCCTCTACTGGGCCTTCGGGATCAATCGGGTCAACCGCCGGGCGACGCGGCTGCGCCGGCGCAGGACCCGACCCGGATCGAAGGCCTATCCCCGGGCAGTCAAGGCGGACCCGGCCCGGCTGCCCGAGCCCCTGGCGGCCATCGCACGGGTCAGCGAGATCGCCAGCGAGACGCCGCTGACCGAGGGCAACAGCATCGAGATGCTGCACGGGGGCGACGAGGCCTATCCGGCCATGATCGAGGCCATCCGCGGCGCCGAGGTCAGCATCGCTCTTGTCTCCTACATCTTCCGCGGCGATCGCGTGGGCAAGGCCTTCATCAGCGCGCTTGCCGCGGCCAAGACGCGGGGTGTCGAGGTCCGCGTGCTCCTCGACGGCTTCGGCTGCGGCTATCTCTACTCTTCGACGGCCCGGCGCCTGGCCGCGGCCGGCGTGCCGGTGCGCCGCTTCCTGCATTACTGGATGCCCTGGCGCATGCCTTTCCTCAACATGCGCAACCACAAGAAGCTCCTGATCGTCGACGGCCGCCACGGCTTCACCGGCGGCCTCAATATCGGCGTCGAGAATTTGCGCGCGTTCCGTCCGCCCCAGCTCGTCCGCGACCTTCACTTCCGGCTCTCAGGCCCGGTGGTGCGCCAAATGATGGTGAGCTTCGCGGAGGATTGGAGCTTCACCACCGGGGAGCGGCTTGAGGGGGAAACATGGTGGCCGGCGATCGAGGCGACCGGCACCTTGCTGGCGCGGGGCATCTCCTCGGGACCCGACGAGGATGCCGGAACGCTCGATGCAGTCTTCGCGGCGGCGGTGGGGGCCGCGCGCCAGCGGCTGCGGATCGTCACGCCCTATTTCCTGCCGGGTCCGGCGCTGACCATGGCACTCGTGCTCGCCGCGCTGCGGGGTGTCGAGGTCGATGTCATCCTGCCGGAACGATCCGATTCCATTCTGCTCGATTGGGCCATGCGGGCCCATATCGCCTTCCTGAAGGCCCCGGGGCTGAAAATCCATCTGCTGCCTGGCCCCTTCGATCATTCCAAGGTGGTCACGGTCGACGGTATCTGGTCCCTGATCGGCAGCGCCAATTGGGATGTCCGCAGCACCCGGCTCAACTTCGAGTTCGTCGTCGAGTGCTATGACCAGGCCCTGGCGGGCGAACTGGACCGGCTGCTTGAGGAGAAGCGGGCCGCGGCTCGGCTCGTGTCGCAAGCCGATATGCGGAACCAGCCGATGGCCCTCAGGCTTCGTAATGCAGCGGCGCGCCTCTTGCTGCCCTATCTCTAGGACAAATCTGCGAAGGACAACCCGAGGATGCTGGTGAATCGAATCCGAAGATGCGAAGGTTCAGGCAAGGGCGGCTATAGAATCCGGGGACGGGAAGGGCAGAGCGACGTTGTCGACCCATGATCAGCGCGGTGCCCAGCATGGGCCCAAGGAGCGCCACGCGAAGGAGAACGGGGCATCGCGTGGCGGTCATCTGCGCGTGCTCAGCTGGAACCTGCTTCGGCTGACCGGCGCCACGGTCGAGGATGTGGCGGCCCTGGTGAAGGCGGCGAAGCCCGATCTGCTGCTGCTGCAGGAGGCGACGAAGAAGATGGAGCGGCTGCCGGAGCTCGTCGGCGGCCATTTCTTTCGCGAGCCCTTGCCGCGGCGGGTCTACGGGCTCGGGGCCTGGAGCCCCAAGGAGTTCCCCCAGCCCCAGGCGCTGCCGCTTCCGGTCTCGCACATGCCCGGCAGAGTTCCGCCGCGCCTCGCCCAGCTCGTGCAGCTGGAGGGCGTGACCTTCGCCAATGTGCATCTCTCCCACGGCCAGCTCCTGAACCGGCGCCAGCTGTTCCGGATCCTGCACCATGTTCAGGGTCCCGCAGCGATCATCGGCGACTTCAACGCCTTCGGCCCGACGATCCTGCCGGGCTTCGACGATGTCGGTCCACGCGAGGCCACCCACACGGCGAACATCGTGCGCTTCCGCCTCGATCGCTGCCTGGTCCGGGGGATCGTCTGCCGCACCGCCCGCGCGCTCCATGCCGGCTCCTCCGACCACCGCCCGATCCTGCTCGATCTGGAGGTAATGGAGGGGGCGGCGGCGGAGCTTGCCGCGATCCCGCAGCGGGCGCGGCGGATGACCGCGCAGAACCTCATCTATGGCCTCAGCGAAGAGGTCCGGCGGCACAGGGAGCGATATCAACGCGTGACCGCCTGGCGCGACAGAGGCAGCGCCCGGGTGGGCGAGGCCGTCGCATCGCTCAGGGGCGAGCGCGAGAAACGCTAGGCTCTCCGATCGCATCGCCCCAGCCGGCGCCGCGAGCCTGTTTGTAGAGGCTCCTCTCCCGCCGGCTGATCACCCGCTCCTCCACCTTGCCCGAAGCGAGACAGAGCTTCAGCCGGACATGGCCCGTGGCGGCGCGGGGCGGGGCGATGATTCGGGCTTGCGGAAGCGCTGCCGGCTGTCGCGCGACCGCGAGATAGATGAACTTCTCCTCCTCCCAGGGAACCGTCGCGCCCTTCGCCCGCCGATGGGCGCGCGAGCGCGGCAGGCGGCGGGCGAAATGGCACCAGTCCGGTGGCTCGAGGGGACAGGTGGCCGCATGAGGGCAGGGCGCTGCGATCGCGGCGCCAGCCGCCTGGAGCTGGGCGCGAGCGGCAAGGATCCGCTGCCAGCCCGCGGGCGTGCCTGGCTCGACCAGCATCAGCACCTCGCCCGTGAGTGCCCAGAGGCGCTCGATCAGGGCCGGGCGCTGGCCGGGTTCCAGTTCGTCGAGCACATAGGCGAGGACAACCAGGTCGCGAGGTCCCGAGTCGAGGAGACTGCGGCGAATATCGGTGACGAGCCAGGCGGTTCGGGGAAGCGGGGCCTCGGCCGTGAGCCGCTCGCCCCAGCGGCGCATGACGGGGCTCTCCTCGACGAGAAGCGCTTCTTCGAGTCGGGGCCAGCGCTCAGCCACGGCCCAGAACGCGGTCCCCGGACCGGCGCCGACATCCAGCAGGCTTCGCGGCGCGAAGCCGGGGCAAGTCTCGGCCAGGACGGCGAGAGAGGCTCCAATCGCGGCATAAGTGGCCGGCAGGCGCGTGGCGAGATAGGCGAGCGCTGCGGCGTCGTCATCGATATGCCGGCGTCCGTCGCGGCGCTCGGCGCGGTAGCGACTCGAGAGCGCTTCGGCCGCCCGCGCCAGCTCGGCGGCGGGGACTCCCTGCAGCGCTTCATCGACCGCCTGGCGCAGCGGAGCCGGCAGCTCCATGGCCGGGAAACCCTCCCCTTGTGGACACTTCGGAGTCCCCCAGCCTATAACCTTGCACCCCAATTTTGCGACTCGTCGGCCCGATGCACGACCTGAAAGCCATACGCGACGATCCGAGCGCCTTTGACGAGGGTCTCCGCCGCCGCGGGCTTCCGCCCCAGGCCGCCGCGATTCTGGCACTGGATCAGGAGCGCCGCCGCTTGCAGCAGGGGCTCGAGGAGATGCAGGCGCGGCGCAACAGCCTGTCCAAAGAGATCGGGCGGCTGAGGGCCAAGGGCGAGGCCGATGCCGCCGCCGCCGCGGCAGCCGAGGTCGCGCGACTCAAGGAATCCCTTCCGGCGGCGGAGCAGGCCGAGCGGGAGAAGGGAACCGCCATCGAGGCGCTGCTCGCGACGATTCCCAATCTCCCGGCGGACGGCGTGCCGGTGGGCGCCGATGAGACCGCCAATGTCGAGATCCGCCGCCATGGCGAACCGAAAGCTGTTCCGGCGGCGCTGCTCAACAGGAAGCGCGAGCATTTCGAGCTCGGGGAATCCTCGGGCCTGATGGATTTCCAGACCGCGGCGAAGCTCTCTGGAGCGCGCTTCGTCGTGCTGAAGCGCGGGCTGGCGCGGCTCGAGCGCGCGCTCGCCGGCTTCATGCTGGACCTGCATACGAGCGAGTTCGGCTATAGCGAGATCTCGCCACCCTATATGGTCCGCGACAGCGCCCTCTACGGCACTGGCCAGCTGCCCAAATTCGCCGAGGACCTGTTCCGGGTTTCCGGCGACTACTGGCTCATTCCCACGGCCGAGGTGCCGCTGACCAATCTCGTCGCCGATCAGATCCTGGAGGAGAAGGCTCTGCCGCTGCGCTTCACGGCCTATACGCCCTGCTTTCGCTCCGAGGCCGGGGCGGCGGGCAAGGACACGCGCGGCATGATCCGCATGCACCAGTTCAACAAGGTCGAGCTGGTCTCCATCGCTCATCCCGAGCGCTCCGGCGAAGAGCATGAGCGCATGACCGACTGCGCCGAGACGGTGCTGAAGCGTCTCGGGCTGCCGTTCCGCACGATCGTGCTGTCAACGGGAGACATGGGATTCTCCGCCGCCAAGACCTACGACATCGAGGTCTGGCTGCCGGGTCAGGGCCGCTACCGCGAGATCTCGAGCTGCTCCAATTGCCGCGACTTCCAGGCCCGGCGCATGAAGGCCCGCTTCCGCGAGCCCGGCGCGAAGGGCACGCGCTTCGTCCATACGCTGAAC
>DATFRE010000576.1:0-2577 GCA_035263545.1 Dongiaceae bacterium | reverse complement strand
CGGTTGCGGCGTCGATGAGCTGCGCCGTGACCCGGATCCGTCCGAGGTCGTGTTGTATGCTGCCGTCGAGCAGGTAGTGGACGCCGAGCTCCCGGCCGATCTGCCGCCGGTCGAGGGATCGTCCCTTATAGACGGCGGCGGAATTGCGGGCGGTGACATCGAGGCCGCGGAACCGGGCGAGGTCGGTGATGATGTCCTCCGTCACGCCCGTCGCCAGCCGGGCTGTGGCGGCGTCCTCACCCAGGGCCTCGAAGGGCAGCACCGCGATCGCCGGCTTGTCGGCGGCGGACGGAGTTGCGATGAGCTCTTCGCCGGCGGGTCTTGCCGGCGCGCCGGACTGCAGGCTCGCGAAGACCGCACGCGTTTCCGCCTCCGGCGCGACGCCGAGCTCCTCCTGTAGCTGCCGCTCGATCTGGCGGTAATGCAGGAGCGCCTCGTTGCGGCGGCCGGCCGTGGCAAGCGCGGCAAGCAACTGCCGATGCGCCCGCTCGCGGTACGGGTCGAGCGCCAGGATGCGCCGGGAGAAGCCGATGGCCTTGTCGGGTGCGGTGTCCGCGGCGTCCTCCGCCAGGATCTCGAGGGCGCCGATGGCAGCCTCGCGAAGCCGGACGCGCTCGGCGGCGAGCCAATCGGCGAAGGGCCCCTCGTGGAGGACGAAGCCGCTCAGAAGCTCGTCCTCGTAGAGATCGACCGCCTCCGACAGCGAATCCCGGTCGCCGGCCGCGATCAGCGCGTGGAATTGCGCGACATCGCTGCCGAATGCCGCGCTCAGCCGAACTTGGTCGCGGTCGGCATCCAAGAGCTCGGACCCCAGCGTCTTTCGAAGCGCTGACAGGGCATGGCGCAGGCTTTGGCGCGCCTGCTCCTCGAAACGCTCGCCCCACAGCAAGCCGATGAGTTTGTCGCGCGACTGCGGCTTGCCGGCATTGCAGGCGAGGAAGGCGAGCAGCGCCCGGGGCTTGACCCCGGACATGACGACTTCCTCCTCGCCGCTCATCAGGGCGAATTTGCCGAGAATTCGAAGCCTGAGACCGGTGCTCGACTGCGCGGTCATCCGGTGCCCCGAAGCAGATGCCGAGCCCCGATATTAAGCCTCCGTGACGCCTCGGGCTATTACAACTAATGGCAAAGGCAGCCGGGCGGCATCCTATTCACGGGGTCTGCACGGATTATTCACGGGCCCGGCCCGGACGGGGAACGGCCTACTCGCGGCCGCCTCCTAGCTTTTCTCCTCCAATCGGGATCGAGCGAGGAGGAAAGCAGCCATGAGGCCACTATTCGTCGCCCTGGCCCTGATGGCCTTCTTGGCCACAGGTCTGGCAGAGGCCGCCGACAAGCCCGGGAGCCGCTTCATCTCGGAGGCCGCTTTGCACAAGCTGAGCGACCTCGTCTATGGGGAGATCCTCCGTCAGGCCTGGAGCAAGGGCTGGCGCTACACCCCGGACCAGATCGCGAGTGGCTGCCGGCGTCACTTCGAGGAGATGAAGCTCCGATTCATCGACGAGGGCTATGTGATCTTGGCCGGCGAAGCGGGGGTGTAGAAGAAACGGCCGGCTAGGTACACTGGCGCGCCAGCGTGAATTCGGCTTCCGTCGCCGTGGTCTGCGCGCCGGCGAATCCCCAGGTCATGTGGATTTCGTAGCGGCCGTTCTCGAAGATGGGCCCGAGATACTGCAGCGTTCGTCCCGCGTTCAGGTCGAGATGATAGGGCGCGTTCTCGAAGCGTCCGCCGGAGGCGGGATGGCGGATCACGGCGACGGCGGCCGCGGTCGGCGAGCCGTCATAGTCGATGACCGCCACGATGAGGCCGTCGGTGTGGTAGGGCGTTGTCGGACAGCCTGTCGTTCCGGCGATCTCGCTCCCGGGCGGGTAGATCTTCGCGCCGGCTGGCAGCTGCGCGCGCGAGCCTTGGCTCGTGACGGAGGAGTCCACGAAAGCGATCCCCGCCAGCTTGGCGACGGCGGCGGCCTCGGCGCTCTGCATCGCGAGATGCGGGACGAGGCAGATCGCCAGAATGCGGCTACAGGTGCCGAACGCGCTCATCCGGACCTCGACTGGCTATCTCTGTTCCGCAGCGAGGATATAGTCGAACCGGGCGGCTATGAAACCAGGGTCCGGTTGACATGCTGAGGCTGAGCCGTCGGGCGTTGCTGTTGAGCGCGGGGGCGCTGGCCGGGTGCGCGACGGCGGGCGGCACGCGCGGCCGGCCGAGCGCCACGGCCATGCCGGCGCTCGTGCCCATCCGCGCCGAGACGGATCGGATCTTCGACATCGCGGTCTGCCTGCGGCCCTTTCGGGCCGCCGGGCCGAGGCTGGATGTCGAGCGCATCGGCGATATCCAGGTGGTGCACAATTACGGTCATGGCGGAAGCGGCTGGTCCCTCTCCTGGGGCTCCAGCGCCGTGGCGGTCGGCAAGGCGATGGCGAGCAGTCCGCGCGAGGTCGCAGTCATCGGCTGCGGCGCGCTCGGCCTCACCTCGGCGATCCTCGCCCAGCGGGCCGGCGCGCAGGTGACGATCTATGCGCGCGAGCTGCTGCCCCAGGCGAGATCGGCGCGAGCCACCGGCGCCTGGACGC
>DATFRE010000575.1:0-4994 GCA_035263545.1 Dongiaceae bacterium | reverse complement strand
GGAGACGGACGAGATCCAGCGTGCTGGTCCGAAGGACGATGCGAAACCCCTCGGGCCGATGAAGCATCAATCGCGCGGCCATTGATCGCCCCCAGCCAGGTTGGAGGCTGCAGTCTATACCGGGCAGCTTGCCGGCAGGTTTACAATTCCAAGCCGACAACTATTCCGGCTACAAGATCATCAAGACCGTGGCAGGAGAGACCCAGAAGCCTGGTTGAGCCGGCGATGTCCTTGCCGTCCCGGCAGCCGGGCTTGCTCAGAGTCTGAAGATCTGCCGCGCGTTGCCCTCGCGGACGGCCTGACAGACATCGGCCGGCAGCGCCGCCGTGTTCGCCATCGAGCCTTTCATGTCGTGCACCTGGTGCGGATAGTCGGTGCCGAACAGGACCCTGTCGGCCCCGACGACCGAGATCAGGTATTGCAGGGCTCCCGGATGATAGGTGATGCAGTCATACCAGATGCGTTTCAGGTATTCGGACGGTCTCGCTTTCACTTTCCGTCGCGATGGAAGCTCCACCTCGTCGCCTTTGTCGAAGCGGCCGACCAGATAGGGCAGCGCGCCGCCGCCATGCGAGGCGATCAGCTTCAGATTGGGGTAGAGATCGAGAAATCCATCGAAGGTGATGCGGGCAAAGGCGAGTGTCGTGTCGGCGATAAAGCCGACCGACCAGCTCAAATCGTATTTCTTCATGTCCATCTGATCGATGCCGGGCAGGTCGGTCGGGTGAACCAGGACCGGCAGGGAGCGTCGGTCGATCTCGGCCCAGATCGGCGCGAAGAGCGGGTCCGTCAGGCTGCGGCCAGCGATATTGGCGAGGACCATGACCCCGACCGCACCGGCATCTGAGCTCCGCTTCAACTCCTCGACGGCCCGCAGCGGATATTCCCAGGGTAGCGAGGTGAACCAGCGGATGCGGTCCGGCCAGCGCTTCTGCGCAGCCGCCATGCTGTCGTTGGACTCGCGCGCCGCCTCGCAACTGACATCCTCTGTTCCCCAATAGACGTTCGGGCATGTCAGCGAGACGATCGCCATGTCGATATGCCCGGCATCCATGTCGCGCAGGCGCAGCTCGTAGTCGAAATGGCCGCGCTGGGGAAGCGCGACAGGGGTATCGTGGCGGAAGATCTCCAGCTGTCCGTCGGGCCGTGTCTGCAGATCGTAGATCCCACCCTTGGCTTTCAGCAGCGCCATGAACTTGTCGGTGAACATATGCGTGTGCACGTCGATGACTGGCATTTAGGTATTGCTCCTCCGATGCCTGGGGCGGACTCAGCCTTTCCGAGACCCAACGTAGCATGGTCCCAGATCGGCGCTTGCCCTCGCTCCGGAGGATCGCGCCAGGGGAAAACGCCGCCTCAGCCCGGTTTCGCGGTCGCCTTGATCCAGTCGATCAGGGCCTTGTGCGCGGGCGAGGCGGCTGCTTCCGGAACGCGCCACTGACGGGCGCCGGATTTGGTCTCGACCTCGAGATCGTACTGGAAGCGATCGGGCTGGCCCTTTTGCTGGGTATCTCCAGCGGGCGGGTGCGGAAGGGCGGCGACCAGATCGTCGAGCCGCCGAGACTGGGCTGGATCGAGCTTGGCGGAATCGACCTCATAGTGCCGTGTGAGCCCGGCGAAGCCCCCGCTCTGGACGACCCGCACGCGATGCACATCCGCCATGGAGCCTCCCTGCGGCAAGCCCGCCTGCCGCGAGGCAGGCGTCAGAGCCCGACGGTCTTCCAGGCCTTCTGCAGGGCGCTCTTGCCCTGCGCGCCGTACATGTCCTTGGCGACCTGGATGGTGAGCTGGGCGCAATCGGCGAAGCCGGAATCCGGGCGCAGCCGGTTGCACAGCACCTCATACCAGATGGGGCCCGCCTTGTCCCAGGCATAGCCGTCAGGGGAGAGCGCCGTGGCCGCGAGAAAGAACGCCCTGTTGGGAATGCCGGAATTGATATGCACCCCGCCATTGTCCTCCGGCCCTTTGACGTAGCCCTTCATGCTGTCCGGCTGCGGATCCTTACCCAGCTTCGGATCGTCATAGGCGGTGCCCGGCGCCTTCATGGAGCGCAGCGCGACGCCCTTCACCCCCGGGGCGAGCAGCCCCGCGCCGATCAGCCAATCGGCATCTTTCACCTTCTGCTTCTTGGCATATTGCTTGACCATCGAGCCGAAGACATCCGACATGGATTCATTCAGGGCGCCCGGCTCGTCGTGGTATTCCAGGCTCGCCTCGTATTGCGTCACGCCGTGGGTCAGCTCATGGCCGATCACGTCGAGGCTGATGGTGAAGCGGTTGAAGAGCTCGCCATCGCCGTCGCCATAGATCATCTGCTGGCCGTTCCAGAAGGCGTTGTCGTATTTCTGCCCGTAATGGACGGTTGAATCGAGACGCAGGCCCCGGTCGTCGACGGAGTTGCGCTTGAACACCTCGCTGTAGAAGTCATAGGTGGCGCCGGATCCGTCATAGGCCTCGTTGACGCTGACATCCTTGCTGGGCTTGTCGGTTTCACCGCGCACCAGCTTGCCGGGAAGCTGCTCCGCCCCCTCGGCATCGTAGATGGTGCGCCGCTCGGTGCCGGTCGGTATGGCGCCCCAGACCGCCAGCATCGCCTGGCGCTGGCCGCGGAATTGTCCGGTCACATGCAGGTTGTGCAGAGCCGCATTCTTCTGCCGCTCGGTCCCGTTCTTGGCGAGATGCGCCAGGATATGCGGCGGCACGATGAAGCACACCGGATGCCCGGCGTGATGCCGGCATGAATTGCGGATGATCATGGAGTCCCCCCAGCATATTTCTGATTGCTGCCGGGTACCCGATCGTCCCGGCATTTCGACAGCGAGCATGACCCGGCGTTCTTGAAGATCGGGTTAACCGGCCGGATGCCATGGCTGTGCGGTTACGGCCCTGATCACTCTCCAGGCCGCGGTATTCTCGACCCCCTAGTCGTCATGCCCGGGCTTGTCCCGGGCATCCACGTCTTGGCGCGCCCGAGGCCGCGGTAGTGCCGATGGGACGTGGGTGATGCCGTACTCGCCGCAGGCGAACTCGTGGATGGTCGGCCTTCGCCAACCATGACGGTATAGAAAGCGAGGCTTGCCGGCTGCGGTTGTTCTTGCGGATGGACGTGGATGGCCGGGACTTCGCCCGGCCATGACGATTGGGGGGAACGGCCGACGCACGAAGTTGGCAGCCGTGGAAAGCAGAAAGCGCAGAGAGGCAAAGCCCGGAGATTGACGGGCCGGCGGGAGCCAAGTAGGAAGCCCGGCATGTCGGCCGAGGACAAGCGCGTCCATATCTTAGATACGACGCTCCGGGACGGCGCCCAGACCCAGGGCGTCGATTTCGGCGTGGGGGACAAGATCGCCATCGCGCAGGCCCTCGACCGCCTCGGGGTCGACTATATCGAGGGGGGCTGGCCGGGGGCCAATCCCACCGACGACGCCTTCTTCGCCCAGCCGCCGGCTCTCAAGTCCTCCCGGCTCGTCGCCTTCGGCATGACCCGCCGGCCGGGGCGCAGCGCCGCCAACGATCCCGGCCTCGCGGCCCTGCTCGGGCAGCGGACGCCCGCCGTCTGCATGGTCGGCAAGAGCTGGGACTTCCATGTCGATGTGGCGCTCGGCGTGGAGCGCAGCGAGAACATCGCCATGATCGAGGAGAGCGTGGCGCTCGCCGTCGCCCGCGGCGCCGAGACCATGTTCGACGCCGAGCATTTCTTCGACGGCTACAAGGCCAATCCCGGCTATGCCTTCGATTGCCTGAGGGCCGCCGAGCGGGCGGGCGCGCGCTGGCTCGTGCTCTGCGACACCAATGGCGGCACGCTGCCCCATGAGGTGGAGCGCATCGTGGGCGAGGTGACGGCGAAGATCCCGGGCAGCCGGATCGGCATCCATACGCATAACGACACGGAGAACGCGGTCGCCAACAGCCTCGCAGCGCTCCGCGCCGGCGCGCGCCAGCTCCAGGGCACGCTGAACGGGCTGGGCGAGCGCTGCGGCAATGCCAATCTCGTCTCCCTCATCGCCACCCTCGCGCTCAAGACCGATTTCAAGACCGGCATATCGCCAGAGAAGCTGACTCAACTCACGAAGCTCTCGCGCCTGCTCGACGAGCGCCTCAACCGCGCCCCGCTGCGCAGCGCCGCCTATGTCGGCGAATCCGCCTTCGCCCATAAGGGGGGCCTGCATGTCTCTGCGGTGGAGAAGGATCCGCGCACCTATGAGCATGTCGAGCCGGCGCTGGTGGGCAACCGGCGACATGTGGTGGTCTCCGACCAGTCGGGGCGGGCCAATATCCTGGCCCGCTTCCGCGATATCGGTCTCGAGGTCGAGGCCGACGATCCCAAGATCGCGACCCTGGTAGAGACGGTAAAGTCCCGGGAATATGACGGCTATGCCTATGACGGGGCCGAGGCGAGCTTCGAGCTGCTGGCGCGCCGGGCGCTCGGCAGCGTCCCGGAGTTCTTCCGCCTAGCCCGATTCCGGGTCATGGACGACCGGCGCTGGAACGCCCGCGGCGAGCTCGTCACCGAATCCGAGGCCACCATCACCGTCGAGGTCGGCGAGGACCGGCTGATGACGGTCGCGACCGGCAACGGCCCGGTGAATGCGCTGGATACGGCGCTGCGCAAGGCGCTGCTACCCTTCTACCCGGCGCTGGAGGATATGCGGCTGGTCGATTTCAAGGTCCGCATCCTGACCCCCAATGACGGCACCGAGGCGGTGACCCGGGTGATGATCGAAAGCGCCGATCGCGAGGGCGAGCGCTGGACCACTGTCGGCGTCTCCACCAACATCATCGACGCCTCCTTCAACGCGCTCCACGACGCCATCACCTGGAAGCTCTTCCGCGCCGGCGCCGCGCCCAATCCGGCGTAGAGCCGCGTTGGCCGGGTCCATCCAATATTGCCGTCATTCCCGCGAAAGCGGGAATCCAGGGCGGCAAGCGAGCTCCATGGCCCTGGATCCCCGCTTTCGCGGGGATGACGGAAGGGCGGGGGAGGGGCCGGAAGGCTG
>DATFRE010000574.1:0-6444 GCA_035263545.1 Dongiaceae bacterium | reverse complement strand
CCATCCTTCGACAAGCTCCCTGCGAGGCCCGGAGGAGCATAAAGACACCGGGCCCGCCACTCTTCCCAGCAGGAGCCCTCTGGCCGCGATGCGTCGCTTCTCCTACGTCCTCACCGTGCCGCTGGCGATCATCCTCGTGCTCTTCGCCGTCGACAATCGCGACAGGCTGACCATCTGCTTCTGGCCCCTGCCCTGGTCAGCGACCCTTCCGAGCTACCTCGCCCTGTTCCTGGCGCTCCTGATCGGCTTCTTCGTCGGGGCGGCGGCCCTCCGGCTCTCCGGCGGCAAGCTCAGGCGGCGCGCCCGCAACCTCGCCGATACCGCCCGCGCCCAGGCCCATCAGATCGCCGAGCATGAGCGCCGCCTGGCCGAGGCCCGCGGCGGCCAAGGCGCGGCGGCTGGGGCCGCCGCCCTGCCGCCGCGGCGCTGACCTCGCCCGGTATCGGGCCAACCCTGCTTCTGCTATAGAGCCGGCCATGCCCGCGCGGATCCTGCTTGCCCTCGACACGCCCGATGTCGCGACCGCGATCGCCCAGATCCGGGCTGCCGGCACGGCCGTGGACGGGGTCAAGCTCGGGCTCGAGTTCTTCAACGCCAACGGGCCCGCGGGCATCCGCCAGGTCCAGGCGGAGGGCCGGCTGCTCTTCCTCGACCTCAAGTTCCATGACATTCCGAATACCGTGGCGGGGGCCATCCGCAGCGCTCTCGCGCTGAGGCCGATGATGCTGAACGTCCATGCCGCAGGCGGGCCGGAGATGCTGCGCCGGGCGGCAGAGGCAGTCGCCGAGGCGGGCGAGGGTCGGCCGCTGCTGATCGCCGTCACCGTGCTGACGAGCCTGGCCGATGAGGACCTGATCGCCGTGGGGCAGCAGCCCCCCGCCCTCGATCAGGTGCGCCGGCTGGCGGCACTCGCCCAGCGGGAGGGCTGTGACGGCGTCGTCTGCTCGCCGCGGGAGATCGCCACGCTGAAGCGCGATTGCGGCGCGACGTTCAAGCTGGTGGTGCCGGGCATCCGGCCGGCGGATTCTGCCCTGGGCGATCAGAAGCGGGTCATGACCCCGGGCGAGGCTTCCGCGCTCGGCGCCGACTACCTGGTGATCGGCCGGCCGATCACCGCGGCCGCCGACAGCGCCGCGGCGGCGCGGCGGATCCGCGAGGAGATCCAGGCGGCGGTGCCGGTGCCGTGAGCGGGCAGATCGCCATCGGCGAGACCCTCGTCACCGCCGCCCGGCTGGTGCTGGACCGCGCCGGCGAGCTCTTCCGCGTCGGGCTCGTCCTCATCCTCGGCTTTTTCGCCATCGGCGTCTTCGCCTTCGAATATATCTTCCCGGTGATGGGCAGGACCGTGCCCCAGATCGGCGGGCCGGCGGCGGGCCAGCCGATGCCCGATCCGCGCTTCCTGCCCGCGATGCTGCTGGTCGTGGTGGTCGAGTTCCTGATCATCTCCATCTTCGCCGTCGGCTGGCACCGGCTGATCCTGCTGCGGGCCGGGACCAGCGGCGGGCTCGGCATCGGCTTCGGCCGGCGCGAGATCGCCTTTCTGGGACGGGTCTGGGCCTGCTTCCTCGGCGTGCTGATGTTCTCCGTCGCCTTCACGGTCGTCGAAATCCTGCTGGCGGGCCTGCTGCGCGCCAATCCCCAGGGCTTCGTCCTCATCGCCATGCTGGGCTTCACCCTGGTGGTGGCCTATGTGCTCGGCCGAATCGGGCTCAGCTTCGCCGGCCTCTCGATCGATCAGCCGCTGACATTCGCCGCCTCCTGGCAGGCGACCCGGGGCGAGGGATTCCGCATCCTCGCCACTTATCTTCTGGTCGCGATCGGCTGGCTCGTCGTCGGCCTGCTGTTCAGCTTCCTCGCCGCGCTCCTGGGGCTGGGCTATGCCGCGCCCTATGCGCTGTTGTTCATCAACGCGATCCTCTCCGCCGGCTTCATCGCGCTGCTGGTGACCGTCAATTCGATCCTGTTCCGCCGCCTCTCGGGCTGGCGGCCGACGGGATCGCCGCCGGTGCCGAGCTGATGGCGGTCGCTGTCAAGATCTGCGGGGTCAACAGCGAGGCCGCTTTGGCCGCCGCCGTGGCGAACGGCGCGAGCGCGCTCGGCTTCAACTTCTACCCGCCGAGCCCGCGGGCAATCGATGCGGGGCGCGCCCGCGCGCTGACGGCCATGGTGCCGCCGGGCATCGTCAAGATCGGCCTCTTCGTCGATGCGGGGGACGAGACCATCGCCGCGGTGCTGGCCGCGGCCGCCCTCGACATGCTCCAGCTCCATGGCGACGAGACCCCGCGCCGGGTGAAGGATATCCGCCGGCGCTTCGGGCTGCCGGTCATGAAGGCGGTCAAGCTCGCCTCGGCGACGGATGTCGCCGCGGCCGATGCCTATATCGCCGTCGCCGACCGCCTGCTGTTCGATGCCAAGCCGCCGCCGGAGATGAAGGGCGCGCTGCCGGGCGGCAACGCCATCAGCTTCGAGTGGTCGCTGATCGCCGGGCGAAGCTGGGCGCTGCCCTGGCTGCTCTCCGGCGGGCTCCATGCCGGCAATCTCGCCGCCGCCATTGCCGCGACCGGGGCGACTGCCGTCGACCTCTCCTCCGGCGTCGAAGATTCGCCGGGAAGGAAGAACCCGGAGAAGATCGCCGCTTTCCTGCGGCTGGCAGCGACGCTCTGACGTCGAGCGAGTCGAACGCCTGTCATTGTCTTTGAATCAATCAATGTCGATGGCCAGTTCCATTGGCAGTACATTCCGCGCCCTCGCATGGCCAATGAAACGCCAGAATGAGCATCCCGTTCGGGCGTAAAATCGATTGCCTGTTGATAACCGCGGGCTCGCCGAGATCAAGGCAGATGTTGACGATCAAGTAGGTCATCAATGGCTTATCGCGCATTGGGAGCCCCTTGCTATCCAGCTGATATCTGCCAAGCGCATATGTCGGGGCCGGCCAAGAGCCGACGGTATTGTTAGCCGCCAGGACAAGCCTGTTCACGCAAGGGTGGCTCGTTGGCATCGGGTAAACGAGGGCCTGATAGGTCGGATTTGATTGCTTTATGACATAGATGCTTCCTCGAGATAAGGGCACGGGCGTAAGTCCGGTCAAAAACGATCGAACGCGATAGCCGCCAAATTTTCCGCCCGGCTCGGGAGAATCCAAATTCGTTCCATCCGTCTCGATTCCCACCTCGCTCGATAGCCAGTTGCTTGCAAATATCAGCGGCCGGGATGGACGGCTTCCGACGCTCGACGGATCCTGGCTCATGTTTTCTTGAGCCAGGATCATATCAATCGCGTTTGAAAGACCTTGTTGCGCCGAAAGGAATGTCTGCAAATCAGTATTGGGATCAGGAATCGTGAATTGCCCATTTACATTGAACTGAGGGATCAAACGCATCAGGCCTTCCGGGCTGCACAACAATTCCGACTGCACGGATAAAGTCGCCGCACTGGAAAGAGACGAAGCAGACAATGCAACGGCGAGGACAACGGTTCTAATAGGGAAAATAAACATGGCAGAGATTCTCCAGATGAACGCCTGGCCGGGCGGCCCGGCTAAGTGAAGTCGCCACGTACTATTTTACCGCCCCCTGAGATGTGCGTCTTGTTATCTGCGGCCATCGCTCCCCATTCCTCCCCATCGAGGCGCGGGCCTGCCGGCCCGCGGGTAAGGCCGGCCATGCCTTTGACCTTTGCCGGGGCTTGTGGTTGATTGCCCGCCTTCTGGCGCAGGGAACATGACGTGAATAAGCTCAACAGCTATCGCGGCGGGCCCGACGAGCGCGGGCGCTTCGGCCTCTTCGGCGGGCGCTTCGTCGCCGAGACCCTGATGCCGCTCGTGCTCGACCTCGAGACGGCCTACAACCAGGCCAAGGCGGATCCTGCCTTCACCGGCGAGCTTACCTACTACCTCGAGCATTATGTCGGCCGGCCGAGTCCGCTCTATTTCGCCGAGCGGCTGACGACGCATTTCGGCGGGGCGAAGATCTATCTGAAGCGCGACGAGCTGAACCACACCGGCGCGCACAAGATCAACAACTGCATGGGCCAGGTGCTGCTCGCCCGGCGCATGGGCAAGACCCGCATCATAGCCGAGACCGGCGCCGGCCAGCATGGCGTCGCCACCGCCACCGTCGCCGCCCGCTTCGGCCTGCCCTGCACGGTCTATATGGGCGAGGTCGATATGGAGCGCCAGCAGCCCAATGTCTTCCGCATGCGCCTGCTGGGCACCGAGGTCATCCCCGTCAAGAGCGGCTCGCGCACCCTCAAGGATGCGATGAACGAGGCGCTGCGCGACTGGGTCGCCAATGTCGCCGACACCTTCTACATCATCGGCTCCGTCGCCGGCCCTCATCCCTATCCCGCCATGGTACGCGACTTCCAGTCGGTGATCGGCAATGAGGTGCGCGCCCAGCTCGCCAAGGCCGAGAACGGGCGCCTCCCCGACACGCTGGTGGCGGCGATCGGCGGCGGCTCCAACGCCATGGGCCTCTTCCATCCCTTCCTCGACGATCCCAGCGTGCGCATGCATGGGGTCGAGGCGGCGGGCGACGGTGTCGAGACCGGGCGCCATGCAGCCTCGCTCGCCGGCGGCCGGCCCGGCGTGCTTCACGGCAACCGCACCTATCTGCTGCAGGACGAGGACGGCCAGATCATCGAGGCCCACTCCATCTCCGCCGGGCTCGATTATCCCGGCATCGGGCCCGAGCATGCCTGGCTCCACGATGTCGGCCGCGTGAATTACGTCCATGCCACGGACAAGGAGGCGCTGGAAGCCTTCCAGCTGCTGAGCCGCATCGAGGGCATCATCCCCGCCTTCGAGCCCGCCCATGCGCTGGCCGAGGTCGCGAAGATCGCGCCCAAGCTGCCCAAGGATCACCTTATCGTGGCCAATCTCTGCGGGCGCGGCGACAAGGACATCTTCTCCGCCGCCAAGCATCTGGGGACCAAGCTGTGAGCCTCAACGGCAGCGGCAACAGGCTCGACAAGCGCTTCGCGGATCTCAAGGCCGCGGGCCGCGCCGGGCTCGTGACCTTCGTCACCGCCGGCGATCCCGATCCCAAGACCTCGCTCGCCCTAGTGAAGGCGCTGCCCGGCGCCGGCGCCGATGTGATCGAGCTCGGCATGCCCTTCACCGATCCCATGGCGGACGGGCCGGCGATCCAGGCCTCCTCGCTCCGCGCGCTCGCGGCCGGACAGACGATGAAGAAGACGCTCCAGCTCGTGCGCGACTTCCGCCGCGAGGAGCAGGCGACACCCATCGTCCTCATGGGCTACTACAACCCGATCTTCCAGTATGGCGTGGCGAAGTTCCTCAAGGACGCGCGCGAGGCGGGCGTCGACGGGCTCATCGTCGTCGACCTCCCGCCGGAGGAGGATGAGGAGCTCTGCCTGCCGGCCAAGGAAGCGGGCCTTCATTTCATCCGCCTGGCAACGCCCACCACCGACGACAAGCGCCTGCCCGCCGTGCTGCGCAACACCGCCGGCTTCGTCTATTATGTCGCCATCGCCGGCATCACCGGCACCCGCTCGGCCGCCGATGCGGATATCGCCCGCGCGGTGACACGGCTGAAGCGGCATACCGATCTGCCGGTCGCGGTGGGCTTCGGCATCCGCAACGCCGGCCAGGCCGCCGCCGTCGCCAAGGTCGCCGACGGAGCGGTGGTGGGCTCGGCCCTTGTGGACCGGGTGGCGGCCCATCTCGATAGCAAGGGCAAGGCGAAGCCCGATCTGCCCGAGGCGCTGCTCGGCCTGGTGCGCGAGCTCGCCGAGGGCGTGCGAGGAGCGAGGAACACATGAGCTGGCTGACCAATTTCGTCCGCCCGAAGCTGCAGGCGCTGGTCCGCAAGGGCGAGGTGCCGGACAACCTCTGGGACAAATGCCCGCAATGCGGCCAGATGATCTTCCATCGCGAGCTGGAGGCGGCACTCCGCGTCTGCCCCCATTGCGGCCATCACATGCGCCTGCCGGCGGCGCGCCGGCTTGAGCTGCTGTTCGACGAGGGCAAGTTCAGCCGCATCGAGCTGCCCAAGAGCGAGCTCGACCCGCTCAAGTTCCGCGATACCAAGCGCTATACCGACCGGCTGCGCGAGGCCCAGGCCAAGACCGGCGAGCAGGACGCCATCATCGTCGCCCATGGCACCATGGGCGGGCTCTCGGTGGTGATCGCGGTCTTCAACTTCGATTTCATGGGCGGCTCCATGGGGAGTGCCGTGGGCGACGGCCTCATCGCCGCGGCCCGGCTCGCGGTGCTGCAGGAGGCTCCGCTCATCGTGATTCCCGCCTCGGGTGGGGCGCGCATGCAGGAGGGCATCATCTCCCTCATGCAGATGCCTCGCAGCATCATCGCCGTGGACGAGGTCAAGGAGGCGGGGCTGCCCTATATCGTGCTGCTGACCGATCCCACCACCGGCGGCGTCAGCGCCTCCTTCGCCATGCTGGGCGATATCGCGATCGCCG
>DATFRE010000573.1:0-12496 GCA_035263545.1 Dongiaceae bacterium | reverse complement strand
AGTTCTGGGAGGAAACGCCCATCGGGCGTAGGCGTCACGCGGCGAGGCCGCGGTGACGCACTGCACAATTATGGTTGGCGACTGCCAGCCTTCAAGCAAATTTTCCCTTTCTCAGTGAGATAGATGATTTGTCGCAGGCAGTGATGCTGCGAAGCAACATTTGTGACACCGCACTGCACAAATCTTGCCGTGTTTTCCAGGGAATTGCCTAATTTGTGCTCAGAGCCCCTCAGCTCTGGGGGACGGGCTCGGCCTCTGTCGCCGGGGCGGCCTTCTTCTGGTCGCGCACGCATTTGACCGCGTCGACGAAGGCCTGATTGATGGTCAGGCCGTCCTTGTTGGCGAGGAAATAGGTGTCGATCCAGTCCTGATCCATGCCGTTCTTCTTGAACTGCACGCGCATCTCGGGCTCGTTCTTCAGCACCTCCTGATACTCGGCGACATAGCGCTCGCCGCCGGCGATGGCCGGATCGATGCCGCCGCTATCCTTGATCATGTCGTCGACGGATTTGGTGAAGGTGGAGTCCAGAGCGTCCTTGCCGATGAAGGCCTCGAGCTTCGGATAGGGCGTGACCAGATGATCCTTCACGTAGCTGAGATTCGCGGGACAGGTGACGGGCGCCGGCTGCGGCTGCTCGACCGAGGCGGTCGTGGTCTCTCCGCCGCCCGTATCGGCGCATCCGGCCAGTGCTGCCAGCAGGATCGCCATTGCAGCTTCCCGCTGCATCCTTCCTCTCCGGTTCATCTCACCCCCAGAGCGCCGGCGAGGCCGGCGCAACGCGGCTGCCCTCGTAGACAAGGCCGGGGGCGCGATCCTTTGCGAGCAGCAGCGGCCCGTCGAGATCGACGACCTCCGCCCCTTGCGCGACCAGCAAAGCGGGCGCCATGGCGAGGGATGTGCCGAGCATGCAGCCGACCATGATGCGATAGCCGGCAGCACGCGCCGCCGCGCCGAGCGCGATCGCCTCGGTCAGGCCGCCGGTCTTGTCGAGCTTGATGTTGACCGCGTCATAGCGTCCGGCGGTATGAGCTAGGCTCGCCCGGTCATGGCAGGATTCATCGGCGCAGACCGGTACCGGCCGGGCGAGGCCGGCAAGCGGCTGGTCGGCGCTCGCGGGCAGCGGCTGCTCGATGAGTGCCACACCAAGTGCCGCGAGCCCGGGCGCCAGCGCCGTGTAGTCGGCTGCAGTCCAGCCCTCATTGGCATCGACGATGAGGCGCGCGCCCGGCGCGTTCTCGCGCACCGCGCGCACGCGGTCGAGATCCTCCGGCCCCGCGAGCTTCAGCTTCAGCAGCGGCCGGGATGCCTGCGCCTTGGCCGCGGCCCCCATCTTCTCCGCCGTATCGAGGCTGAGGGTATAGGCCGTGGTGACGGGTCCTGGCGCGGGAAGCCCTGCGAGTTCCCAGACCGGGCGCCGGGCGAGCTTTGCCTCCAGATCCCAGAGCGCGCAGTCGAGCGCGTTGCGCGCCGCGCCGGGCGGCAAGGCCTGCTGCAGGCCCGCGCGATCGAGGCCGCCCTCGATGGCCCCTCTCTGACTCTCGAGCTGTGCCATGACGCTGTCGATGGATTCGCCATAGCGCCCATAGGGAACGCATTCCCCGCGGCCGCGGGCATCCCCTTGCAGGATCTCGGCGACGATGACCTCGGCGACGGTCTTGCTGTCGCGCGAGATGGTGAAGCGGCCCGCAATGGGCCAGATCTCATGATTGAGGCTGAGCTTGCGCATGAATGGTCAGTCCAGCAGATCGACGATTCGTCCGACGCCGGTACGGAAAGGGTCGACCGCGGGCATGCCGAGGCGGCGTTCCGTTTCGGCGAGATAGGCCTTGGCCTCGCCCTCGCCGAGATTGCCGGTATTGATGCTGGCCGCAATGCAGCGCACCGCGGGATTGGTCAACCGGGCCGCTTCCAGATTGACCTCGATGCAGCGCTGCAGATCGGGCAGCTTATAGCTGGGCAGGCCGCGCATGTGCTTGCGCGTCGGCTCGTGGCAGAGCACGAGCCGGTCCGGTTGTGCGCCATGCAGCAGCCCGAGGCTGACCCCGGCATAGGAAGCGTGGAAGAGGGAGCCCTGTCCCTCGATCAGGTCCCAGTGATCGGGATCATTGGCGGGGGAGAGCCATTCCACCGCACCGGAGACGAAATCGGAGACCACGGCGTCGATGGAGACGCCATCGCCGGCGATGAAGATTCCCGTCTGTCCGGTGGCGCGGAAATCGGCCTTCATGCCGCGGCGCTTCATCTCCTGCTCCAGCGCCAGGGTCGTGTACATCTTGCCGACGGAGCAGTCGGTGCCGACGGCGAGCAGGCGTTTCCCCGGCCGCTTGACGCCGTTGCCGACCTCGAACTCGCGGGTCGGATGGCGGACGTCGACGAGGCGGCGGCCATGCCTCTTGGCGGCCTCGCTGATCTCGGGAATATCGGCCAGGCGGCGATGCAGCCCGCTGGCGAGATCCATCCCCAGCTCGAGCGCCCGCACGAGAGTCTCGGTCCAGCTGCCGCCGATCTTGCCGCCCCGATTGGCGACGCCGACGATGACCGTCTTCACGCCGGCCGCCTTCGCCTGCTCGAGGGTCATATCGGGAATCTTGAGATCGGCCTGGCAGCCGGGCAGGCGAAGCTGGCCCAGGCACCAGTCCGGCCGCCAGTGAACGATGCCCTGGGCCGTCTTGGCGGCAAGCTGGTCCGCCGCCTCGCCCAGGAACATCAGATAAGGATGCGCAATCGTCATATCCGTCTCGGTTTCGTGGTTCCCCAAAATCCGCCGCATACTAAAGCGGAGGCTCCGGATTCCAAGCACCATTGCAACGGGGTGACACCCGGCTTGCTCGACCCCCGGCGCTCGCTATAGTCGAAACGACTCCTCGCGGCACCGGATCTCCCATGGCATCCAAGCGCAATCCCCTCAATCTCAACCCGCTCCAGCTGCGCACCCTCACTTTGCTCCAAGCCCTCGCTCGGCTCGAAGGCCATGGGCGCCCAGCCGATAAGGAAGGCCATGTGATCGTGACCGGCTTCCCGGGGCAGCATGGCGATCACTTCCATCTGGGCGATGCGGTGGTCGCGGCCCGCGACGCCAGCGGCCTGCACAACGAGGCCGCCTGGGTGGCGCTGGAGCGCAAGGGGCTCCTGAAATCGATGTTTCCCATGGCGGCGGTGCTGACGCCCGCGGGCCTCGGCTATGACACGGGGCTTGCCGACAAGATCCTGCATCGCCATGCGGGGCACTGACAGAGGCTAAGCGCGTGCCGCAGAGCCTCGTTTGAGGTAGTCCGCCAGAAAGGCCGAGCGATAGCCGTCCTCGCGCCAGAGGATGGGAAAGAAGCTCTCCTCCATCGTCTCGTCCCCCATGCGCTTGTAGCGGTTGTAGATGTAGCTGATCTCCGTCGGATGGAATCGCGCTTGCGCCGAGATGCAGTGGCTGACCGCCGAGCGCCGGGGCCGATCGGCGCGATTCACATCCGAGCCATGCCAGGTCCGCCCGTCATGGAAGGCACAGCCGCCCGCCGGCACTTCGATCGGCACCAGTTCCGGCGCGCCGAGGCCGACGGCAGCCGCCGCCTCGCGCATCTCGCGGCGGTAGTCGTCGGGTGCGTGGAACTGCCGGATGGGCGGCGAGACCGGCCATTTGTGGGAGCCGCGCACATATTCGATGGTGCCGCCGGCCGCCGAGGTCGGATCGAGGGCGATCCAGCAGGTCACCATATGGGCGGGCACGATCCATTTGGTGTAGCTGTCGTCCTGATGGAAGCCCAGCGCCTTCGCGCCCGGCGGCTTCCAGATGACATTGTCCTGGGCCAGCCGCGCGCCGGGCCAGCCGGCGAGCGTGGCGACGAGCCGGCCGATCTCGGCCCGGAGCACCAGGCTCGCCACCGTATAGTCGGACTTCCAGCCATTGCAGATCTGGCGGGTGCGATCCGGCGGATCGCGCCCCTCCTGCCAGTTCCACTCATCGGGATAGAGTCCCGTCTCGAACCGGCCGCGGAACAGGTCCTCGAAGCGCGCCGCCACCGCCGCCGCCGTCTCGGGCTCGATGAGGCGGTCCAGAATCAGGAATCCATTCTCGTGGAAATCGGCGATCTGGCGGGAGGTGAGCTCGACCATGGCGGGTGAACTATGCCGGGCCGCCCGTGCTTCTCGCAAGTGCAGGACTAGGTATCCACGCGCATGCCTCTTGGCCGTCATCCCGGCGAAAGCCGCGATCCAGGGTTGCAAGAGCGAGCTTGACGCCCTGGACCCCGGCTTTCGCCGGGATAGACGTAAAAGAGACGCGTGAGCACCGACCTATTTGACTGCAAGCCCCGAAGCCGGGAGACTGCGGCCCGATCTTTCTGCCCTGGGGAATGAAAGCATGGCCGACCTCGATCTTTGCTACATGCCGGCGACGGAAATGGCGCGGCGCATCCGCGATGGGGTGCTCTCGCCCGTCGATCTGATGGAGAACACGCTGGCGCGCATCGAAGAGGTGAACCTGAAGCTGAACTGCTTCTGCTTCGTCTATCCGGAGGAGGCGCGGGCGAAGGCGAAGGCGGCCGAGGAGATGGCGCGCCAGCGCCGCCCGCTCAACCCGCTGCATGGCGTGCCTTTCGCGATCAAGGATCTGACGCCGACCAAGGGCAAGCGCACGACCCTCGGCTCCTATGCCTATGAGCATTGGGTGCCGGAGGAGGATGCGCCCATCGTCGAGGCTCTCACCAAGGCCGGCGGCATCATGGTGGGAAAGACGACGACGCCGGAGTTCGCCTATTCGAGCTTCACCGAAAGCCCGCTCTGGGGCATCACGCGCAATCCCTGGGATACCGCGCGCACGCCCGGCGGCTCCTCGGGCGGGTCGGGTGCTGCGGTCGCCAGCGGCTGCGTGCCGCTCGCCGAAGGCTCCGATATGGGCGGCTCGGTGCGCATCCCCGCCTCCTTCTGCGGCATCGTGGGGCTGAAGCCGAGCTTCGGGCGGATTCCCTTCACCATCCTGCCGAGCATTTTCGATTCCTTGTCGCATTTCGGTCCGCTGGCCAGGACCGTGGACGATGCCGCCCTCTTCCTCGACGTGACCCAAGGCCCGGACGAGCGCGACATCCAGTCGCTGAAGCCCAAGATCAACTTCCCCCATCCCATCCCCGGCTCGATCCGCGGCTGGCGCCTGGCGCTCTGCCCCGATCTCGGATTCCTCTATCTCGATCCGGAGGTCGAGAGCACGGTGCGTGCGGCCGCTCAGGCATTGACCGAGCAGGGCGCGGTGATCGAGGAGGTCGAGCTCGGCTGGACCAAGGAGATGAACGACGCCTGGATCGACCACTGGCGCGTCTATCTCGCGAGCTTCTTCGGCGACAAGCTGCCGCAGTATCGCGCCAAGATGGATCCCAATGTGGTGGCGCTGATCGAGGCGGGGCTGAAGATGAGCGCCATGCAGTTCAAGCGCCTCGAGTTCATCCGCACCGAGATGTGGCGCAAGCTCTATCCGATCCTGCAGCGCTGCCACGCGCTGCTCTGCCCGACCATGGCGCATCCGGCGCCCAAGGTGGGCGGCAAGGATACGGAATATGATTGGGTCGATGAGAAGGGCCGCTTTCACGGCCTCGACATCACCTCGGTCTTCAATTTCGTCAGCCAGTGCCCGGCCCTCTCCGTCCCGGCGGGGATGAGCAAGGGTGGCCTTCCCATCGGGTTGCAGATCGTCGCCCGGCGGGGCGAGGATCTGCCGGTGCTTGCCATCGGCAAGGCGCTGGAAGTCGTGCGGCCCTGGGCGCAGAACCGGCCGCCGATTTGAGTGATCCCATGAACGAGCCTCTTCGCCGCCGCAGCGGCGGCCAGATCCTGATCGACCAGCTCAAGATCCACGGCGTCGACATGGCCTTCGGCGTGCCGGGGGAGAGCTATCTCGCCGCCCTCGACGCGCTGTTCGAGGCGCGCAACCAGATCCGCTTCTTCATCTGCCGGCAGGAGGGCGGCGCCTGCAACATGGCGGAGGCCTATGGCAAGCTGACGGGCCGCCCCGGCATCTGCTTCGTGACCCGCGGCCCCGGCGCCACCAACGCCTCCATCGGGCTGCATACCGCCTTCCAGGATTCGACGCCGCTCATCCTTCTGATCGGCCAGGTGGCGCGCGACCAGACCGAGCGGGAAGCCTTCCAGGAGATCGACTACCGCCGCATGTTCGCTCCGGTCACGAAATGGGTGGCGGAGATCGAGGATGCGCGGCGGATCCCCGAGCTGGTGAGCCAGGCCTTCCATCGCGCCACCTCGGGCCGGCCGGGCCCAGTGGCCCTCGCGCTGCCGGAAGACGTGCTGACCGACCTGGTCGAGGTCGCCGATGCCGGGCCCTATCATGCCATCCAGGTCAATCCCGGCGCCGAGGACATGGCGCGGCTGCGTCAGCTGCTGGCCGGCGCCAAGCAGCCGCTGGTCATCCTCGGCGGCGGTGGCTGGTCAGCCAATGCCTGCGCCGATATCGCCGCCTTCGCCGAAGCCAACAACCTGCCGATCACCAATTCCTTCCGCTGCCAGGATCTGATGGATAACCGCCATCCGAACTATGCCGGCGATGTCGGAATCGGCATCAATCCGAAGCTCGCCGAGCGCGTGCGCCAGGCGGACGTCCTGCTGGTGATCGGTGCGCGGCTAGGGGAGATGACCACCAGCGGCTATACGCTGATCGACATTCCCCGGCCCCGCCAGACCCTGGTCCATGTCCATGCCGGGGTCGAGGAGCTGGGCCGCGTCTACCAGCCCGCCCTGGCCATCAATTCCGGCATGCCCCAATTCGCTGCCGCCGCCCGCGCCTTGGCGCCGGTCGATGCCACCGCCTGGCGCGAGGCGACCAAGGCCGCCCATGCCGACTACCTTGCCTATGGCAAGGCGCCCCAGTCCCCGGGACCCGTGCAGCTCGGCGAGGTGGTGGGCTATCTCAGCGAGCATCTGCCGCGCGATGCGATCCTCACCAATGGCGCCGGCAACTACGCCACCTGGCTGCACCGCTTCTACAGCTATGGGAGCTTCCGCACCCAGCTGGCGCCGACCAGCGGCGCCATGGGCTATGGCGTGCCTGCCGCCGTCGCGGCCAAGGCCGTCTATCCGGAGCGGGTCGTCATCTCCTGGAACGGCGATGGCTGCTTCATGATGAACGGCCAGGAGCTCGCCACCGCCGTGCAATACAAGCTGCCAGTCATCTTCGTCGTCGTGAACAACGGGATGTACGGCACCATTCGCATGCATCAGGAGCGCAATTATCCGGAGCGCGTTCTGGGGACCGAGCTCGTCAACCCCGATTTTGCCGCGCTGGCCCGCGCCTATGGCGCCCATGGCGAGCTGATCGAGAAGACCGAGGAGTTCGGCCCCGCCCTCGAACGGGCGCTCGGCGCCGGCAAGCCGACCTTGCTCGAGATCAGGATCGACCCCGAGGCGCTGACGATCCGCCAGAGCCTCAGCCAGATTCGTGCCGCTGCCCTCGACGCCCAGGCAAAAGCAAGGCCTTCGTGACGAGCAGGCAGAGGCGGGCGAAGAGCGCCGCCTCCAGCAGCAGGCGCTGCGAGGGCGCGAGCCCTTTCTTGCGGAAATAGCGGCGAAAGCCCCGGGTCTTGTGCCATTCGATGAAGAGCGGGCTCGCTGCGCTGGAGCTCCGTCCGTGATGCAGCCGGAGCGACGGCACGAGACAGACCTCGCCGCCGGCGCGGGCGAAGTGCGCCGCGAGGTCGAGATCCTCCACATGCAGGAAATAGCCGCTGTCGAGCCCTCCCAGCGCCCAATAGTTCGCCCGGGTCAGGAACATGGCGGCGCCGCTGATCGCCGGCACGGCCGTCGTCTCCGCCGGCAGCGGCCCCTCGATCTCGAGGCGCGGCCAACGGGGGGACAAGCGGTCGAGACGCAGCGCCTCGCCCAGGAGATTGGCGAGCGTCGGCAGATTGCGCCGGGTTGCGCGCTGAACTTGGCCCTCGCCATCCACCATGACGGCGCCGAGAAGGGCCGGAAGCTGGCGCCGGCGGAGCTCGTCGCGCAGCAGAGCGGCCGCGCCTTCCGGGAGCACGCAGTCCGGATTGAGCAGGAGCAGGAACTCGGATTCGATCTGGCGCGCGGCCAGGTTGCAGCCGGCGGCAAAGCCGATATTGCCCTGCCCCGCGATATGAAGGAGCCGTGGCTCCTCGACCGCGCGGGCGGCGAGGGCGCCGCGCGCCTCCGGCGGATTGCCGTTGTCGACAACCACCACGCGCTCGATCGCGGGATCGGCGAGTGCTGCCTCGATCGCCGGCATCAGCAGCGGCCCGGTGTTGTAGCTGACCATGGCAACGCCCACGCCGCCTTCCGATCGGGCTGGCTTCAGCGCGGCCTTACCCTCGGCCGGTCGGAGGTAGGGCCGGCGCCGGACCGGCGCCAGTGGCGACCAGCGGATGAGCGGCCAAAGTGAGCCGCGCCGCGTGAGCTGAATCCGCCGGCGCTTGCGCCAGGTGCTGCCAAGCCCTCGTACCCCGTCGGCGAGCGCGCGAAGGCCGACCCGGATCTCGCCCTTGAGGACCGCGCGGAGAAGCAGCAACAGCGTGACCAGGCCGTGCAGCGGCGCCAGCAGCCAGAAGGCGGGTGCCGGCATCAGCTTGACGAACAGCCAGAGCCGGTTGCGCATTCCGTGATAGAGGGCGAAATCGCTGCGCCGGCCGCCGCTGGCGCCCCCCACATGGCGCACGGCCGCATTGGTGAGCTGGATGGAGCGTTGTCCCGCGAGCCGCAGTCGAATCCCGAGATCCACATCCTCGCCATAGCAGAAGAAATCCTCGTCGAACCCGCCCAGACCCTCGAGGGTCTCGCGCCGATAGACCGCCGCGGCGGCGCAAGGGGAGATGACCTCGCCCTCGCCCCGCTGACGGGACAAAGGCTGGCCGAAACCGCCGCGCCAGAGCAGGCCGCTGGCATGATAGACATCCCCCGCCCCGTCCAGCCGGCCGGGATGGGCGGCGTCGATCTGGAGCGAGCCGAAGGCGGCCGCCTCGGGATATCGCTGGATGCCCAGCGCCAGTTGCTCCAGCCAGTCGGGCTCGGCGAAGGCGTCAGGATTGAGGGCCGCGACCCAGGGCGAGGTGGCCAGAGCAAAGGCGTGATTGTTGGCCGCGGCGAAGCCCGTATTGTGGCCGAGGCGGATCGCCCGCCAAGTCGGCGGGATCTTGTCCAGCGCCTGCAGCGAATCGTCCGTCGATCCATTGTCCACGACGATCACCGTGAAGTCCCGGAATCGCTGGGCTTCGAGCGCCTCGAGACAGCGCGCCAGGCAACCGCCGCTGTTGTAGTTGACGATGACCACGGTGAAGAAGGCGGGCAAGGGCTGGGACCGAAAGTTCAGAGATTCGGTTCGGAGCCTGTCAGACCCGCCCTGTAAATCAACAGGATTCCCGTCGGAGAGAATCCCGGCATCTTCGTCCCCGCCCCCCTTGCGGGGGCAGGTTAGGGTGGGGGTGATGCGGGGGCACGATGCTTCGAACGGCACCTCAGCCGTGGCCCCGCCCCCACCCCGACCCGCCCCCGTCGAGGGGGCGGCAGAGAAAGAAGCACTGCGGCGAATCGACGCGCGGGCGGCAACCCAAGGCTGCACCGGAAGGCATCGATCCCTTGACAGGCCAATCCCGCCGGGCGACATCCCCGGCGGGCGGGACATCTTGCAGAATATCGGACAAAGGATCCTTTACGGCTTCCAGGCCGCCGGCATCGCCGCCGGCTTTACCCTGGTCCGTCTCCTGCCCCTGGACTGGGCTTCGGCGGTGGGCGGCTTCGTCGCGCGCAGCATCGGGCCGCATCTCGGGGTGAGCCGCGTCGGGCGGCGCAACCTCGCCGCCGCCTTCCCCGAGAAGTCACCCGCCGAGATCGAGACGATCCTGCGCGGCGTCTGGGACAATCTGGGTCGCACCGGCGCCGAATATGCCCAACTCGATCGCATCTACGACACTGAGCCCATGGGGCCCGTCCCCGGTGGGCGTATTCAGGTCGATGGCGTCGAGGAGTTCATGGCGCTGCGCGACGGAGGCAAGGCCGCCATCATCTTCACCGCCCATTGCGGCAATTGGGAGCTGCTTCCCGTCGGCTCCATGCGCCACGGGCTTTCGGTCGCGATCTTCTTCCGGCCACCCAACAACCCCTTCGCCGCCCAGCTCGTCCGGCGTATCCGCGGGCGTAGCATGGGCCGCCTGCTCCCGAGCGGCCTCCTCGGCACCATCGCCGCCCAGGAGGCTCTGGAGAAAGGCGACACGCTGGGCATGCTGGTCGATCAGCATCACGGGCTGGGCCAGCCGATCCCCTTTTTCGGCCGCCCGGCCCGTACGGCCCTGACATTGGCGAAGCTCGCCCGGCGCTACCGCTGTCCTGTCTATGGGGCCTTCGTCGAGCGCCTGGGCGGGGCGCGCTTTCGCCTGGTCCTCCGCCCGGCGCTCGATCTGGAATGGACCGACGACGCCGAGGCTGATCTCCGCGCCACCATGACCAAGGTCAACAAGACGATCGAGGACTGGGTGCGCGCCCATCCCGATCAGTGGCTCTGGCTGCACCGGCGCTGGAGATAGGGCCGCAGTTTTTCTCGACTTCGCTGCCGGATGGTTTTAGAACGATTTTCCAGATACTTAACAATCGTTGCGATTTTCGGGGGATACGCCTAAATTCCGGCGCGATTCGCCCGCGCCACCTGCGGTATGGGAACATGCAAGAAACCTTCAACGCCGTTGCCGATATCATTTCCGAAACCTGCAATATCGACCGTGAGAAGATCCGGCCGGAATCGCATACGATCAATGATCTCGGCATCGATAGTCTCGACTTCCTGGACGTGACCTTCGCCATCGACAAGCGCTTCGGCATCAAGATGCCGATCGAGAAGTGGATGCAGGAGATCAATGAAGGCAAAGGCTCGGTCGACGACTACTTCATCCTCAACAATCTCTGCACCCGCATCGAAGAGCTGAGGGCTGCGAAGCCGGCCTGAGCCCCCTTGTCCGGGGCAGGACGCTAGGGCCGGGATGCGCCTCGAATATTTCCACCTCATCGACAAGGTCGAGGCCGTGGACGCGGCGGCCGGCACGATTCGTGCCAGCGCCCAGGTGCCGGTCCAGTCGACGATCTTCGAAGGCCATTTCCCGGGCTATCCGATCCTGCCCGGGGTGCTGATGATCGAGAGCATGGCGCAGACCGGGGGCAATCTCGTCCTGGTTCTGGAGAACTTCCAGCGCATGCCGTTCCTTGCCCAGGTCGAGCAGGCGAAGCTCCGGCGCTTCGTCGAGCCGGGTACCGTGCTGACCATCAGCGCGAGCCTGGTGCATCTGGGCTCCGGCTATGCGGTGACCCAGGGCAAGGTGGAGAGCTCATCCGGCGTGGTGGCCGAGGCCGGGATCCGCTTCCGCACCCTGCCCTTTCCCAGCGAGGAGACGCGCGAGCTGATGCTTGCTCACGCGCGTCGCCTCGGTCTCGAACCCCCCATGCGCGCTTGAGCCCCGGCTTGACGAAAAGACGGCTTTCAAGGATCACGCCGCAATGACACGCGAGGTATGGATCACCGGCAGCGGGCTGATCTCGGCGCTCGGCGAGGGCCGTGAGGCCCACTGGGCGGCGCTCAACGATCAGGCGGCCTGGCATGCCCGGATGGACAGCCAGAAGCTCGCTCCCTACACCATCCACCCCATGACGCCGCTGGAGCTCGGCCGCCACATCCCGCGGCCGGGTGACCAGCGCGCCATGGGCCCGCTGATGCATTACGGCTGCTATGCCGCGGGCATGGCGCTGGCCGAGGCGGGGATCGCCGGCAATCAGGAGCTGCTCGGGCGCACCCATATGATCGTGGCCGCCCCCGGCGGCGAACGCGACCTCGCCGTGGACGAGCAGATCCTGGCGGCGCGCCTCGGCAAGCCCAATACCGGCGGGTGGCTCAACGAGATGATGCTGACCGGCCTGCGCCCGACCCTGTTCCTGGCGCAGCTTCCCAATCTCTTCGCCGGCAATATCTCCATCGTCCATGGTGTCTCGGGCTCGAGCCGCACCTTCATGGGCGAGGAATCCGCCGGCGTCGATGCGGTGCGCATCGCCTGGGAAAAAATCACCGCGGGCCAGGGCGATCTCTTTCTGGTGGGCGGCGCCTTTGCCGCCGACCGGGCGGAAATATTGCTGATGTTCGTGCCCTATGGCCTGCTGCACGAGACACCCGTTCCGGAGCTCTGGCACCGGCCCGTTGCCGGCATGACCCTGGGCAGCGTCGGTGCCTTCCTGGTCATGGAATCGCCCGAGCATGCCAGGGCCCGCGGCGCCAAGCCGCTTGCCAAGTTGAGCGACATCCGGGCGGCCCAGTCGAATCGCGAAGCCGGTGCCGCGACCGCCAAGGCCACTGCGCAATGGGAGCGGATTGCGCCGCTTGCCGCCGGCGCGACGCCTGCGGTCTTGAGCGGCGCCTGCGGCGGCGGGAGCATCACCGCCGAGGAGCATGCGTTCCTCGCTGGCCTGCCCGGCGCGCCCGCGGTCCGGGGCACGGCGGGGGCGCTGGGCCAC
>DATFRE010000572.1:0-6868 GCA_035263545.1 Dongiaceae bacterium | reverse complement strand
TCATGCGCCGTTCGTTCTCGGCGAGGCACAGCTCGAGCAGCGCACCGATGCTGATATCGGTGCCGACCGACTTCGCTCCGTTCACGGTGAAGTTGTTGTCCTGTGGGCCGTTGCCGACATCTTTCGCGATGCGCACACGCTCCCAAATCAGGGCGAACCACACTGCCAGCACCCGCAGCTCGAACCACGGGCGACGCCATACGGGCATGGTGCGACGGTGCCAGGCAACCCAGTTGATGAAGAACAGGATGTGGCGCGCCTCCTCCTGCATCACCGGCTCGAAGGTGTTGACCAGCTCGGGCGGAAAGAAGCCCGAGCGGCGGGCGGACTCGAACAGGCCGAAGGCAAAGAAGCTGTCGATGCACTCGCTGTATCCGGTGCGCATGAAAGCGAATTCCGGATCGCCGGGTGCGAGATACTCCGGCTCGGGCGCGAGATTGATGCCATAGGCCGCGACCAGATGGGAGAGCACGTGCTTGTGGCGCCCTTCCTCGAAAGCGTTGAGCTCGACCGCCTCCTTGAGCAGCGGATCGCCGATGAGATCGGCATAGCTCTGGACCCGGAGCCGCGCTTTCCCCTCGGTCTGGACAGCGATGTCCCAGATCGGCAGGCCGACCAGCCGGTCGCGCGCCTCGGGCTCGAGCTTGGGCCAGTCGATGACGGAGGGCTTGTAGGGATTGAAGGTGTCCAGCAGCATCCGGCAATAGAGGCGCTTATGCGCCTCGCTGCCGATCCGGATCTCGCCGGGCTCCTCGCTGCGCCAGCTCTTTGCCAGCCGGTCCGCCCATTTGGTGATCGCCGTATCCATGGCTCTCTCCTCGGCCGATCGCTCAGCGCTGGGCCCCGGCCAGCTGGGGGGACGGGCGCCAGGAATGCGTCCTTCCGGCGCTGTCGTCCTCCGCCCCGATGTCGAAATGGTCCATATAGCCGCGATAGGCCTCGCGCAGCTCCGGCGCGGAGAGCCCGTAATCCTCGAGCCGCATGACCCTGGGCGCGTAGCCGCCAGTCGGGCGCTCGGCAATGAAGGTCTTGATGCGCGCCGCCGCAGCGCCTTCCAAGGGCATGTCGAACTGGGCGTAGAGATCAGTGACGGTGCGGAAGGGATCGGCGACCAGGGCGCTGTATTCCAAGTGGCGCACGGTGCCCGGCCGGAACAGGCCCTTGACATCCGCCTCGACCAGAAGGTTCACCCCGGCCAGCCAATGCTCGTTGACCTGGCGGCCGAGGGCGTGGGGGTCGAGGCGCCGCGTGAAAGGCCGGCGCACCACCTCGGTCAGCTGCGCGACCGAGGCCATCACCTTGACCGGATCGCGGTGCAGGAAGACGAAACGCGCATCGGGATAGACTTCGAGGATCGCCTCCAGGGTGAAGAGGTGGTCGGGGCATTTCACGATCCAGCGGCCCCTGCCTTTCTGGCGCTGCAGATGCTGGAGAAAGCGCCGGTGGAAGCGATAGGCCGTCCGATGGCCCGTCCGGTCGAGCCAGCGCCGGTAGCTCGGCACTTGATGGGTCGTATCGAGGCGCAGGCTCTGGAAGACATGCGCCGTGATCTCGGTGCATTCCTGCGTCGAATAGGCCGTCATCGGATGGGCCTTGGTCAGATCCGGCACCACCCGGGCGAAACGGGCGATCTGGCGGTCGACCTTCTCGGCCCTCAGATCGCGGCCGCCGCGGCCCAGCCGCCTTTCGGGCTCGGGATAGATCATCTCCCAGGTGAACGGAGCCAGGGTGTCGGGATCCTGGGCCAGGAGGTTGTGGAAGAAGCTGGAGCCTGTGCGCGGCAGGCCGCTGATGAAGATGGGGCGGGGGATCTCCTGCTCCAGAATGGCCGGGTCGCGGAGCTCCGCATCGCGCAGCCGCAGCAGGTTGGTGAGGAAGCGCAGCACGTCCCAGCGGGCGGCGAAGCGGCCGAACAGGTTCAGCTCTGCCTCCCGGTGGTAGGCCTCCAGCAGGACCCGGAGCCCCTCCTCGAAGGGCTCCGCGCCGAAATCGGACAGGCCGGTGCGCCGGCGCGCCAAGCCGATCATCTCCTCGGCGGAGAACGGCGACTCGAACAATCCGAGCCTCTCGGCCACGCGATCCGCTGCCTGGAGAAGTGCGCCTTCCACCGTCAAGATTAAGAACTCCTTCCCGGCATCGGGAGCTGGGCCCGACCGCCGGACCATAGCCCGGCCGGAACCTCAGCGGGAATGCGCTATCCTACCGCAGGCGGAAATGCAACCCGTGGCTGACCGCCTGCGGCGACGGGACCATAGGCGCGGCGGCCCAAACTCAGGCTATGCCGCCGGAAAAGAATTTCTTCATGAATTCCGGGCGGGCGGCAGGTGCAAAAGAGGGGCCGCGCCCTATATGGTTGCGCGCAACATCAGGGAAAGCCCCATGCCGGACTTCGCCGAGAGCCTCCTCTTTCAGCCGATCCGGATCGGCGAGCTGAGCTTGAAGAATCGCGTCGTGATGGCGCCGATGACCCGCAACCGGGCCAATGGCGATGATGCGCCCCATCCGCTCAACGCCCGCTACTACGCCCAGCGCGCCTCGGCGGGGCTGATCGTCACCGAGGCCTCGCAGGTTTCGCCCCAGGGCAAGGGCTATCCGGGAACGCCCGGCAGCTATTCGCGCCAGCAGGTCGAGGGCTGGCGCCTGGTCACCGACGCCGTCCATGCCCGCGGAGGACGCATTTTCCTGCAGCTCTGGCATGTGGGCCGGATATCCCATCCCTCGCTCCAGCCGGGCGGCGCATTACCGGTGGCGCCGTCTGCGATCGCCCCCGCGGGCAATGCCATGACCGCATCGGGTCCGCAGCCCTTTGTCACGCCACGGGCGCTCGAGCTCGCCGAGATTCCCGGGATCGTCGCCGATTTCCGCCGGGCTGCAGCAAATGCCGAGGCGGCGGGCTTCGACGGGGTCGAGCTGCATGGCGCCAACGGCTATCTGCTCGATCAGTTCCTGCGCGATTCGGCGAACAAGCGCGGGGATGCCTATGGCGGTCCGGTCGCCAACAGGGCGCGACTTCTGCTCGAGGTGGCCGAGGCGGTGGCCGAGGTGCTGGGTGCCGGCCGGATCGGCGTCCGGCTGTCCCCGTTGAACCCGTTCAACGATATCGCCGACAGCGACCCCCGCGGCACCTTCGGCTATGCGGCGAAGGAGCTGGGGCGCCTCGGCCTCGGCTATCTGCATTTGACCAGGGGCGGGGATGCCGGCGATTTCGACTGGCATGCGCTTCGCAGCGCCTTCGGCGGCAAGGTCATCCTGAACGGCGGCTTCGACCGGGCCGAGGCCGATGCGGCACTCGCGGCCGGCATCGCGGATCTGATCGCCTTCGGCACGGCCTATCTCGCCAATCCGGATCTGGCCGAGCGCCTGCGGCAGGGTGCGGCCCTCAATCCGCCGCAGCGGGAAACCTTCTATGGCGGCGATGAGCGGGGCTATATCGACTATCCGAGCCTGGAGGGCGCGGCCTAGAGCGTTTCCGCCAGAGGCGGAATCGCTCTAGGTCTTAGTTGTTACCCTCAAGCACCGCGCGGGCTAGGGCGCCCTAGGATCTCGTCATGTCCTCGGCGCGCCGCCGAGGAAGTGGCCCAGCGCCATCAGAGGCCCGATCCGGTCGCAGACGATCTTGAGGATCGCCAGCATCGGCACGGCCAGCAGCGCGCCGGCGATGCCCCACATCCAGTACCAGAAGATGAGGGACCCGATCACCAGCACCGGATTGAGGACGAAGCGGCGTGCCATCAGCGAGGGGGTGAAGATCTCGCCTTCGGCGATGTGGATGAGGAGATAGATGCCCGCGGGCAGCAGCGCCCGCCAAAGCGGGTCGAAGGTGAGCAGGCCCACCAGCAGCAGCAAGACGATGCCCGTGAGCGGACCCAGGATCGGGATGAAATTGAGCGCGAAGGCGAGCGCCCCCCAGAGCACCGGATCGGGCAGGCCGCAGAGATATGCGGCAAAGCCCGTCGCGATACCGACAGCCGCATTGATCAGACCGATCGTGCCTAGATAGATGGACACCTGGCTCTCGATCTCGCGCGTGATCTCCACGGCCTGCTTCTTGTTGCTGAGGCGCGGGAGGATCTCGACGAAGCGGCGCAGCATCATGTCGCCGGACACGAGGAGGAAGAAGAGCAGCAGGGTGACGGTCCCGAGCATCGTCAGCAGGCTCGTCGTTCCCGTGAACAGCGAGCTGGTCAGGCCGGGCCCCTGGAGCGTCACGACCTGCGTCTCCCTGCCCACGCTGTTGGCCATCATCTCCACCTGATGCAGCGTGTCCTGCAGCTGGGCGATATGCTCCTTCAGGAAATAGATCTTGTTCTCGATCTTCCACAGGCTTTGGGGGGCCTTGCTCATCCAGTCCGCCGCCGGCGCGGAAAGGGTCATGGCGAGCCCCGCGACACAGGCGAGGAAGCCGATGATCACCAGAATGCCCGAGAGCACGCGCGGAATATGGAGCCGCTCCAGGGAGCGCATCACCGGCTGCAGGGCGAAATGCAGGATGACGGCAAAGACGACCGGAATGGCGATCTCGCGAGCGAGATAGAGGGAATATGTCAGGAGCAAAGCGAGGATGCCCGCCAGGAGAATAGCCAGGTAATTGCGAGGGAGCTGCAATTCCGGCGGGGCTGGCTGCTCGGCGACGGACTCGGCCGGTGCCAGGACGACGGGCTCCTCCGTCCTGGCGGCACCGAATTCGATGTCGTCGTCCCTGCGGGAGATGACGGTTGGGCTCACGCGCCGCCTGTCTTGTCGGGCGCCTTCTTGTCGGGGTCCGGATCGTGACCGAGACGCATCATGGCCTTATGCACGGATTGCATCAGCTCGGCCGTGCGGCCCGGCGGCGTGCTCGCGGTCATGTTCTCTTCCGAGGCCACCATGAGCAGCCGGAGATCCGTGTCCCACTGCCGCAGCAGGGCGACTTTCTGATCCTCATTCAGATCCTCGGCCGAGAGGATATCCTCTGGCCGCCGAAAGACCTTGGAAACATCGGTGAGCGCCTCGTCGAAACGCGTCTGCGCCATTGCTCCCTCTCCTGCGCAATTCCGCTGTAACGCCTAACCCGGCAAAGGCGGGCGGGTTCCCGGCGGCGCGGGCTGTAGTAAGCTCCGCTTTCGCGCGGGGGCCAGGGAGGCGACCGGAATGGATATCGGGGCCGCATGAAGATCAGCGTCGGGGTCAAGATCTTCGGGGTGGTCGTCGTGCTGATGATCCTGGTGGGTGCGGCCGCCTGGTACAATGCGAACAAACTCCGGGACGTACAGACGCTGCTCCAGGACGTTCACGACACCTATACCCCAGCTTATCAGGCCCTGGCGCGCGCCAATCTGCGTTCGGTCGAGGAGGGGCTCTATGCGCGCCGGCTCCTGATCGCGCGGCTGCAGGCGCCGGACGACAAGGCGACGATCCAGCGTCTGGAGCTGGCGACAAGCGGCAAGTCAAGGGATGCCGATGCCGAGCTGGCGGCTGTCCGGCGCATCATCGGCCGGGAGATCTCGGACTCGAGCAGCCTCGAAGACAAGCCCGAGCTCGCCCGGCTCGATACACGGCTCGAGTTCCTGCAGAGCCGGCACCGGGAGTACGAGGCGGTCCTGACCGCTCTCGAAGCGGCGATCGAAAAGGGTGACGCCGCCGAACAGAAGCGCCAGCTGGACCAGCTCGACCGGCTGCGCGATGTCATCAACAGCGAGACCGAGGTCGCTCGGGAGGAGATGGGTGGCCTGCTCGACGGCGCGTTCCACATGGTGGAGCATGGGCAGTCGCTGTCCACGCGGATCGGCTCCGCCCTGCTGGCGCTGGCCCTCGCGCTCGGTGCGCTGACCGCGGCGGTCATCACCGTGAACCTCGTTCGGCCGCTCCGCCGCCTGCTGCATGGGACGACGCTGGTGCAGCAGGGCGCCCTCGATACGGAAGTGCCAGTCACCTCTCGCGACGAGGTCGGCGAGCTCACCGCCGGCTTCAACGCCATGGTGCGCGAGCTGCGGGCCAAGGCGCGCATCCGCGAGACCTTCGGGCGCTATCTCGATCCACGGATCGTCGAGGGGCTGATCGACCAGCCCGACCGGCTGGCGGGCACCGGTGACCGGCGGGAGATGACGGTGTTCTTCTGCGACATGCAGGGATTCACCAATCTCAGCGAAGGAATGACGCCGGCGGGGATGGTGCGCATCGTCAACCGCTATCTCGCGCTGATGTCCGAGCCCGTGCGGCGCAACCACGGCATCATCGACAAATATATCGGCGACGGCATCATGGCCTTCTGGGGGCCACCCTTCAGTCCGGCGGCGGACCAGGCGCGGCTTGCCTGCGCGGCCGGTCTCGAGCAGTTTGCAGCGCTCCACAGCTTCCGCGCCGAGCTGCCCGATCTGACGGGCTTCCGGCGGGGCATCCCCCATATCGACATGCGCATCGGGGTTGCCACCGGCGAGGTGATCGTGGGCAATATCGGCTCGGATGTCTCCATGAGCTACACCGTCATGGGAGATGCGGCCAATTTCGCTTCCCGTGTCGAGGGTGCCAACAAGGCCTATGGCACCCGTTTCATGGTAAACGCCCGCACAGCGGAGATGGCAAGCGACTCGATGGTTTTCCGGGAGATCGACCGGCTGGTCGTGGAAGGCAAGCAGGATCCCGAGCTCGTCTTCGAGGTGCTGGGCCGCAAGGGCGAGATCTCGCCATCGGTCGAGACAATGGCCGACCGTTTCGCCGAAGGTCTCGCCGCCTATCGGGCGCGCAACTGGCGCTCGGCCGCCGCGGCCTTCGACAGCGCGCTCGAGGCGATGCCAGAGGATGGACCGAGCCGGGTCTTCCGCGCGCGCGTCCAGCGTCTGGAAATCGATCCGCCACCGCCGGACTGGAAGGGAGAATGGGCGCTGCACGA
>DATFRE010000571.1:0-5888 GCA_035263545.1 Dongiaceae bacterium | reverse complement strand
CGCTTGCGCAGCCGCGTCATGCGCACCCGCTCCTCGCGCTCATGCGGGGCGCGCGGGGCGGCGGGCGCGTGGGCGGCCGGCGCCGGGGATGTCGCGGCCTTCCGCGTTTCGCGCGCGATCTCCGCCAGCGCCGCGGCATCGGCCTTGGTGAGACGCCCTTCCTTGCCGCTGCCCTGGGCGCCCGAGATGTCGATGCCGGATTCGGCGACGATCTTGCGCACGGAGGGCGCCAGCTCCGGGGCGGAGGGCGTCGATGCCGCCGGGACCGCCGGTGCTGCTACAGCCGGGGCTTCGGCCGGCGCGGCGGCGGCGGGTGGACTGGGCACGGCCGCCGGCTCGGCCGGTGCTGCCGGCGCCGCGGCAGGTGCCGCCGCGATCGCGGCGCCATCGGCGCTCTCGATCACCCCCAGCACCGCGCCCACCTCGACCGTGGCCCCCGCGGGTGCCCGGATCTCGCTGAGCCGCCCGCTCGTGCTGGCATAGACCTCCAGCGTCACCTTGTCGGTCTCGAGCTCGGCCAGCGTCTCGTCGCGCTGGACCGGATCGCCCACCGCCTTGGTCCATTTGGCGACGGTCGCCTCGGTGACGGATTCGCCGAGGGCGGGGACGACGATATTGGTGGCCATGGGTTTCTCTTGCGATCCTAGCTGGCGAAGGTGAGCGCCGCCTCGATCAGGGCGGTCTGCTCCTTGACATGACGCCGCAGCAGCCCGGTGGCCGGGGCGGCGGCGGCGGGACGGCCCACATAGCGCAGGCGCAGGAACTTGGCCGCGACGGATTCGAGCACCGCCTCGATCTCCGGCTGGACGAAGCTCCATGCGCCCATATTGCGCGGCTCCTCCTGGCACCAGATCACCTCGGCCGCGGGGAAGCGGGCGAGATCGCGGGTCAGCGGCTTCACCGGGAAGGGATAGAGCTGCTCGAGACGCATCAGATAGATGTCCTCGATGCCGCGCTTGGCCCGCTCCTCGAAGAGGTCGTAATAGACCTTGCCGCTGCAGAGCACGACGCGCCGGATCTCCGCATCATGCTTCAGGGCTCCGGTATCCTTGAGCACGCGGTGGAAGGAGGATTGCGGGCCCATGGCGCCCAGCCGCGAGACCGCGAGCTTGTGGCGCAGCAGGGATTTCGGCGTCATGACGATGAGCGGCTTGCGGAAATTGCGATGCACTTGCCGGCGCAGCGCATGGAAGTAGTTCGCCGGCGTCGTGCAGTTGACGACCTGGAGATTGTCCTCGGCGCAGGCCTGAAGATAGCGCTCCAGCCGGGCGGAGGAATGCTCCGGCCCCTGCCCCTCATAGCCATGGGGCAGCAGCATCACCAGGCCAGACATGCGCAGCCATTTCGATTCGCCGGAGGTGATGAACTGGTCGATGATCACTTGCGCACCATTGGCGAAATCGCCGAACTGCGCCTCCCAGATCACCAGCCCCTTCGGATCGGCGAGGCTGTAGCCATATTCGAAGCCCAGCACGCCGGCCTCCGAAAGGGGGCTATCGATCACCTCGAGCTCGGCCTGGCCTGCTCGGATGTTGTTGAGCGGTAGGTATTGATGCTCGTCCTCCTGGTCGACCAGCACCGCATGGCGCTGGGAGAAGGTGCCGCGCCCGCTATCCTGGCCCGAGAGCCGCACCTGGAAACCTTCATTCAGCAGCGAGCCGAAGGCGAGCGCCTCGCCCGTCGCCCAGTCGATCCCTTCGCCGGAATCGATCGCCTGCTGGCGCCCCTCCAGAACGCGCAGGACCTTGCGATTGGCATGGAAATCCTGCGGCAGATTGGTCAGCGCTGAGCCGATGCGATGCAGCGTCTCCAGCTCGAGGCTGGTCTCCCCGCGCCGGTCGTCGCCCGAGGCGATTGCCAAGCCGGCCCAGGCGCCCTCGAGCCAGTCGGCCTTGTTGGGCCTGTAGCTCGTCGCCGCCTCGAACTCCCGCTCCAGCCTGTCATAGAAGGCGCTCGCCATGGCGTCGCCCTCCTCGGGGCCGATGGCCCCCTCCTCCGCCAGGCGCTTGGCGTAGACCGCCCGGGTCGTCGGATGCTTGGCGATGGTCCTGTACATCAGCGGCTGGGTGAAGGCCGGCTCGTCGCCCTCGTTATGGCCGAAGCGCCGGTAGCAGAACATGTCGATGACCACGTCCTTCTTGAACTGCTGGCGGAACTCGGTGGCGATCCGGGTGATGTGCACCACCGCCTCCGGATCGTCGCCATTGACGTGGAAGATCGGCGCCTGAACGATCTTGGCAACTTCGGAGCAATAGGGGCCGGAGCGCGACTGCACCGGATTTGTGGTGAAGCCGATCTGGTTGTTGATGATGAAATGGATCGTGCCGCCGATGCGGTAGCCCTTGAGCTCTGAGAGATCAAGGGTCTCGGCCACCAGCCCCTGGCCGGCGAAAGCGGCATCGCCATGGAGCAGCAAGGCCATGGTCTGGCTGCGGTCGGTATCGCCCTTCTGCCGCTGCTTGGCCCGCACCTTGCCCAGCACCACCGTGTTCACCGCCTCGAGATGAGAGGGGTTCGCCGTGAGCGAGAGATGGACGATGCGGCCATCGAACTCCCGGTCGGCGGAGGTGCCGAGATGGTATTTGACGTCGGCCGAGCCCTGGACGTCCTCGGGATTGGCGGGATTGCCCTGGAACTCCGAGAAGATGGCGGCGAAGGGCTTGCCGATGAAATTGGCGAGCACGTTGAGGCGCCCGCGATGGGCCATGCCGATCACCACCTCGTTGACGCCGAGCTGGCTGCCCCGCTTCAGAATCTGGTCCAGCGCCGGGATCAGCGTCTCGCCGCCATCGAGCCCGAAGCGCTTCGTGCCGGTATATTTGCGGTCCAGGAAGCGCTCGAACACTTCGGCGGCGGTCAGCCGCTCGAGGATCGCCTGCTTGCCCTTGCTGGTGAAGTCCGTCTGGTTGCGGATCGTCTCGATGCGTTCCTGGATCCAGGCCTTCTGGGCCGGATCCTGTATGTGCATGTACTCGACGCCGATCTTGCCGCAATAGGTGGCGCGGAGCTGGGCCAGGATCTGGCGCAAGGTCGCCGTGCCCAGATTCATGACATGGCCGACGAAGATCGGCCGGTCCATATCCGCCTCGGTGAAGCCATAGGTCTTCGGGTCGAGCTCGGCATGGGGCAGGATGGGCTTCAGGCCGAGGGGATCGAGATCGGCCTCCAGATGGCCGCGCACCCGATAGGAGCGGATGAGCTGAAGGGCGCAGATCGAATCCGTGGCCGCGGCCCGCAGCGCCTCGAGGCCGGCCCCTTCCGGGGCGGCCGCCTGCTTTTCCTGCAGCGCGCCATTGCCACCCCGGGCCGCGCCGGGCGCAAGGCTGCCATTCGTCATCATCTCGGGCCGGGGCGGCGCCCAGCTGGCGCCTCTGAGGTCCGCGAGAGCCTCCGCCGCCTCATCGCCGAGGCTGGCGAAGTAGCTTCGCCAGCCGGGCTCGACCGACTGGGGATCCTTGGCGTAGCGGGCGTAAAGCTCGACGATGAAGGCCGCATTAGGGCCCGACAGGAAGGAGTTTTCGCGTTCTTGATCTCGCATCATTCGCTCATTGCCATTGACGGCCGCCGGGAGAATGCCTCCGGGGCGGCCTCTCGCATCAGGATGGCGGACCGGCCAGGCGGCCCTATTTCTTCAACACCCGCAACATGGTGCTTCCCAGGCTCGCAGGCGAGTCCGCGACGGTGATCCCGGCGCTTTTCATGGCCTCGATCTTGTCCTCGGCCCCGCCGCGCCCACCTGAGATGATCGCGCCGGCATGACCCATCCGGCGGCCAGGCGGCGCCGTCCGTCCGGCAATGAAGCCGACGGCGGGCTTCCTCCTGTTGCCGGCGGATTTGAGCAGAGCGGCGGCATCTTCCTCGGCGCTGCCGCCGATCTCGCCGATCATGACGATCGCCTCGGTCTCCGGATCGGCCAGGAACATCTCCAGGCAGTCGACGAAGCTGGTGCCGTTCACGGGATCGCCGCCGATGCCGATGCAGGTCGATTGCCCGAGGCCGGCGGCCGTGGTCTGGGCGACCGCCTCATAGGTGAGGGTGCCGGAACGCGAGACGATCCCCACCTTGCCGCGGCTGTGGATATGGCCGGGCATGATGCCGATCTTGCATTCATCGGGGGTGATGACGCCCGGGCAGTTGGGTCCGACGAGCCGGGTGGCGCTGCCCTGAAGGGCGCGCTTCACCCGCACCATGTCGAGCACCGGGATGCCCTCGGTGATGCAGACCACCAGCGGGATGCCGACATCGATTGATTCGAGGATCGCATCGGCGGCAAAGGGCGGCGGGACGTAGATGACGCTGGCGGTGGCACCGGTCGCCGCCACCGCCTTGTCGACGGTGTCGAAGACCGGCAGGCCCAGATGCAGCGTGCCGCCTTTCCCCGGGGTGACGCCGCCCACCATCAGGGTCCCGTAGGCGATCGCCTGCTCGGAGTGGAAGGTGCCCTGCGCGCCGGTGAATCCCTGGCAGATGACCTTGGTGTTGCGGTCGACGAGCACGGCCATCAGGCGGCTTCCTTCACGGCTTTGACGATCTTCTCGGCGGCATCGGAGAGATTGTCGGCGGAGAGGATCGGCAGGCCGGATTCCTTCAGGATCTTCTTGCCGAGCTCGACATTGGTGCCTTCGAGGCGGACCACCAGGGGCACGCCCAGGCTGATCTCGCGCGCCGCCGCCACGACCCCCTCGGCGATGACATCGCAGCGCATGATGCCGCCGAAGATGTTCACGAGAATCCCTTCCACATTGGGATCGGAGAGGATCAGCTTGAAGGCGGTCGTCACCCGATCCCGCGTGGCGCCCCCGCCGACATCGAGGAAGTTGGCCGGCGCGCCGCCATAGAGCTTGATGATGTCCATGGTCGCCATGGCGAGCCCGGCGCCGTTCACCATGCAGCCGATATTGCCGTCGAGCTTGATGTAGTTGAGGCCATGCTTGGCCGCCTCGAGCTCCGCCGGCTCCTCCTCCGACTCATCGCGCAGCTCCTCGACCTCCTTGTGGCGGAAGAGGGCGTTGTCGTCGAAGTTCATCTTGGCATCCAGCGCCACCACATCACCGCCCTTGGTGACGACCAGGGGATTGATCTCGACGATGGAGGCGTCGAGATCAATGAAAGCGCGATACATGGCGGCGATGAACTTGAGAGCCGGCGAAACCAGGTCGCCTCCGAGGCCGAGGTCATAGACGATGCGCCGGGCGTGATAGGGCATCAGCCCCGTGGCCGGATCGACCGTGACCTTGATGATCTTCTCCGGCGTGTTGCGGGCGACGGTCTCGATCTCCATGCCGCCCTCGGTCGAAGCCATGACCACGACCCGCGAAGCGCCGCGGTCGACCAGCATGCCGAGATAGAGTTCGCGATCGATGTCGCAGCCGGCCTCGACATAGACGCGGCTGATCTCCTTGCCCTGAGGGCCGGTCTGGTGGGTGACGAGCTTGCGGCCCAGAAGGGCCTGGGCGGCGGCCTCCACCTCCTCGGGGCTGCGGGCGATCTTCACGCCCCCGGCCTTGCCCCGGCCGCCGGCATGGATCTGGGCCTTCACCGCCCAGATCGATCCGCCCAGGGTCTGGGCCGCTTCCTTCGCCTCGGCTGGCGTATAGGCGACCGCCCCCTTGGGGACGGCGACACCGAATTTCCCCATCAGGCCTTTGGCCTGATACTCGTGAATGTTCATCCGCTCTTTTCACCGGTGCGAGGCAGGGACGCAAAGCGCGCCCAGGGGACGCGAGGCGCCATGCCGCAGTGCAACAGGGCCGGTAATCTAGCGCCAAACTTTTGCAGGAACAATCGCGCGGGGAGGTCCCGGCGGCGAATTTCCGGGGGGAGATTTTCGGGCCGGAAAAAGGGCCCGCTGCGGTGGGCAGAGCCCGCTCAAGCTTCGGGGGGCGGCT
>DATFRE010000570.1:0-2529 GCA_035263545.1 Dongiaceae bacterium | reverse complement strand
GTTGCCGCGATGCTCGCCTTGATGGCCGCCGCGGCCAGGGGTGCGGCGGCGAGGACCTTGGCCGCGAGCCGGCGGGCGGCGGGCATGAGCTCGGCATATGGCACGAGCTCGTTGATGAGGCCGAAGCAAAGCGCATCGGCGGCGCAGAGGCGTTTTCCCGTGAGCATCATCTCCATCGCAATGGCACGCGGGAGGCGGCGAGGCAAGCGCAAGATGCCGCCGGCATCGGGGATCACGCCGATCCCGGCCTCGGGCAGAAAAAATTCGCTTCCTTCTGCCGCGACGATGAGATCGCAGGCGAGAGCCATCTCGAAGCCGCCGCCGACGGCAAGGCCGTTGATGGCGGCGATGATGGGCTTCTCCAGGCTGAAGAGCTCGGTGAGGCCGGCGAAGCCGCCGGGACCATAGTCCTCGTCGTTGCCGGCGACCGCGGCCTCCTTCAGGTCCCAGCCGGCGGAGAAGAAGCGCGTCCCCGCGCCGGTCAGGATGGCGACGCGGGCGGCGGGATCGTCGCGGAAGGCCAGAAAGGCGCTGCCCAGGGCCTGGCTTGTTGCCGTGTCGATGGCATTGGCCTTGGGCCGGTCGAGGGTGATCTCCCAGAGGCTTCCCTGCTTGTCGATAGTGACCGCGCTCGCCATGACCGGCTCAGGCCTGCGCGGGGCGGCGAAGCGCGCGGCCGGAAAGCGCGCCGGTGGGCATGCCATCGCGGCAGACCACGGTGCCGTTGACGATAGTGGCGCGAATGCCTTCGCTTGGATTGGTCGGCGCCTCGAAGCTGGCGCGGTCCTTGACGGTCGTCGGATCGAAGAGGACGAGATCGGCCGCCAGCCCTGGGGCGATACGGCCGCGATCGGCAAGGCCGAACTGCTCGGCCGGCAGGCTCGTCATCTTGCGCACGGCCTCCTCCAGGGTGAGCAGGCCGAGATCGCGCGCGTAGTGGCCGAGCACGCGCGGGAAGCTGCCCCAGAGGCGCGGATGGGTCGAACGGCCACCGGGAATTCCATCGGAGCCGATCATGCTGTGAGGATGGGCGAGGATCCGGCGCACATCGCCCTCATCCTGGCAAAAATAGATCGCCGCCCCCGGGGAGAGGCGCCGGCAGGCCTCCTTGATATCGACGCCCCATTCGGCGGCGATATCGGGGAGATCGCGCCCGCCCGCTTCCGGATGCGGCTCGGACCAGGCGATCAGCACCCGCTCGGCATCGCGCACGAAGCCGTAGTCGATGATGGTCGAGGCGGCGTTGTAGGGATAGACGTCCATGCCCGCCGGCTGGCTCTCCCGCGCCCGGTCGTAACGGGCAAGCGTCCGCGGGGCGTGGCCGTAATTGGCGAGCCCGTCGCCCTGGTGATGGGAGAGGATGACCCGCGCCTTCGCCGCGCGGCCGATCTCGAAGGCCTCCTCCATCGCCTCCTCGAGGCGGTGGGTGTAGTCCCGGGTATGGGTGGCATAGACCGCGCCGGTACCAGCCAGCGCGTCCGCGACGCCGATGATCTCCGCGGTCGGCGCTGCCTTGGCCGGGGCGTATTCGAGGCCGGTGGAAAAGCCGAAGGCGCCAGCCGCGAGGGAGTCCGCCAGGCGCTGGCGCATCGCCCAGATCTCGTGGTCGGTCGCGGGGCGGTCGAGTTCCGCCATGACTCCGGCGCGCAATGTTGCATGGCCAACCAGCGGTGCTGCGTTCACCGCGGCCGGCGCGCGGTCGAGAACTGCCAGATAGTCTTCAAGACTGTCGTAGCGATAGTCCGCCACCTCACCCAGCAGGCGGTATTCCTTGGGCAGGCTTCCACGCGGCCGGAGCGGCGCCAGGCTGAATCCGCAATTTCCCGTGACGACGGTGGTGACCCCCTGGCTGGTCTTGCAGCGATGCTCGGGCTCATCGATCAGCGCCCGGTCGTCATGGGTATGCGCGTCGATGAAGCCGGGAGCGAGGATGCAGCCGCTGCCGTCGATGCTGTGCTCCGCCTCGGTGCCGCCGAGATCGCCAACCGCCGCGATGCGATCACCCTTCACGGCCAGATCGGCCGGAAAGCGCGGACGGCCGCTGCCGTCGATCACCTGGGCATGGCGGATGATGAGATCAGCGCGCAAGGAAAACTCCGTAGGGGCGGCGCATCCTCCGGCAGCCAGCCCCGGCCTGTCAACCAAGGGAGGCTTGCCAGGGGAGGGCGGAATCGGACAAATTCCCGCCGCCCCGACCGGGGCGGATCCGAAGCGACGGCTTTCAGATCACGACAATGAGCGACAGAGGCGCGGCCGCGGCGGCGGCCGGGAAGGGCCGGCTATGCTTGAAGGGCGAAAAGGGACGAACCGCGAGAGGAAGCTCGCCAATCTGCGCCGGCTGCTGTCGCCGCGCCATGTGGCTTTCGTCGGCGGCCAGCGGCTCGCGCCCGCGATCGGCTATTGCGTCGAGGCCGGCTTCACCGGCGAGATCTGGCCCGTCAATCCCACCTATCCGGAGATCGGTGGCCGGCGCTGTTACAAATCCCTGGCCGATCTGCCCGCACCTCCCGATGCCACCTTCATCGCCGT
>DATFRE010000569.1:0-6405 GCA_035263545.1 Dongiaceae bacterium | reverse complement strand
GTGGATATCGCCATTGCCCAGCATCCCGCCGAGATCGGTTATTACGGCGTCGTCTCGGCCTATGCCCATCTCACCGGGCAATCGATCCCGACCTTGATCGGCACCGGCTTCACCGTCATCGACAAGACAAACGTCGATGATCCCAATGTGCGGAAGTACGTGTATTCCGACTAGCACGATGTGTATGCAGCCAAGGCTGGCGCTTCTTGGCCCTCTCCCGCGCTTCGGAGCGGGAGAGGGAGGGGCCCCGCGGCGAAGCCGCGGGGAGGGTGAGGGTCGGCCAAGAATGGTGCTTGTCATACCCTCACCTAGCCGCCTCCGCCGCGCTTCGGCGGCCACCCTCTCCCGCATCAAAGCGCGGGAGAGGGAAAATTGACCGCTCTAACCTTGGAGCCGGGCCGGCTGCGTTGGCTCGGCTGGGCGGCGGCGCTCAGGGCCTGGCTCTTCCTCGGCTTCCTCGCCTTGTTCTTCGAGGCCTGGGCGCGGATCGCCTATGGAACGAGCTTCTTCGGCAATGGCTTCAACCTGCAATCCATCGCCGTGTTTGCCGTGGCGCCGCTGCTGCTGGCCCTCGGCCAGACTTTCGTCATCATCTCCGGCGGCATCGACCTTTCCGTCGGCTTCACCATGGGGCTCGCGGCGGTCATCGTCGCCCATATCGCCAATATCGCCGGCGATGCCTTCGGCCCGGTCACCGGCTTCGTGCTGGCGGTCCTCATCACCTTGCCGGCCTCGGCCGTGCCGGGGCTGATCAATGGCTGGCTGGTGGCCCGCCTCGGCATCCCGCCCTTCATCGGAACGCTGGGCATGTATGGCGTGGCCCGGGGTGCCGCCTATCTCGTCGCCGGCGGCACCTCGGTGCCGGTTTCCAATCCATTGCTGGCCGGTCTCGGCAGCGGCAGCCTGCTCGGCGTTCCCCTGGTCGTGCTGGTGGCGATCGTCGTCGTCATCGCCATGCACTACCTGCTGTCGCAGACCCGTTTCGGCCAGTATACCTATGCCATCGGCGGCAACCGCGAGGCGTCCCAGCGGGCCGGCATCCGCGTCGGCCGCATGACCCTGATGCTCTACGTGCTCTCGGCACTTTCCGCGGGCGTCGGCGGCATCCTCTATACCGCGCGCTTCACCGCCGGCGCCGCTCAGGCGGGCGAACCCTTGCTGCTCGACAGCATCGCCGCGGTGGTGATCGGCGGCGCCAGCCTCTTCGGCGGCTCGGGCACGATTATCGGCACGGTGATCGGCGCCCTCATCATCGCCGTGATCCAGTACGGACTGGTTTTCGTCGATGTCGAGCCCTTCTGGCAGTTCATCGCCGTCGGGGTGGTCATCATCATCTCAGTGATCGTCGACCAGAGCCAGAAGCGGCTCGGCAGCTGGGTGGTCCGCCATGGCTGAGGGGGATGCCGATCGCTCCGGCCCGCTGCTCGAGGTCAAGGGGATCAGCAAGCTCTTCGGCGGCGTCCACGCCGTCGAGGATGTCTCGCTTTCCCTGGCACGCGGCGAGGTGTTGGCGCTGGCGGGGGATAACGGCGCCGGGAAATCGACGCTGATCAAGATGATCTCCGGCGTCCATCGGCCCGATGGCGGCGAGATCCGCTATCGCGGCGAGCCGGTCGATTTCCCCAATCCGCAGGCGGCGCGCGACCGCGGCATCGAGACGATCTATCAGGACCTGGCGCTGGCGGACAATCTGGATGTGGGCGCCAATGTCTTCCTGGGGCGCGAGCTGATGTGCCGCCGATTCGGCTTCCTGCCGGTGATCGATCGCAAGCGCATGCGCGAGGAGGCCGGCCGCTCCCTTGCCGAGCTCGACATCACCCTCCATCGTCTCGATCTGCCGGTGCGACAGCTCTCCGGCGGCCAGCGCCAGGCCATCGCCATCGGTCGGGCGGTCCATTGGCAGGCCCGGGTGCTGATCATGGACGAGCCCACCGCGGCGCTGGGCGTTCCGGAGCAGCGCAAGGTGATGGCGCTGATCCGCAATCTCCGCGGCAGCGGCGCTGGCGTGATCTTCATCTCCCACAACCTCGGCGATATCTTCGAGATCAGCGACCGTATCGTCGTGCTGCGCCGCGGCCTCAAGGCCGGCGAGCGGCGCACGGCCGAGACCACGCCCGATGAGGTCGTCCGATTGATGGTCGGCGGCTAGATTCCGCCGGGGCTTGAAAGGGCGGAAGGCTCGGCTCAGGATCACTAGCGCGCGCTGCGTCTCTCTCGTTGAGGTGCCATCCCTTCATGCGCCCAGCTCGCCCCGTTTCGTGCTTCGCGGTGCTCTGCCTGCTGCTGGCGGGGTGTACAGACAGCGCCAGCACCACCGCCTCACTGCCCAGGAATCGCCCGCCGCCCTTCAACCGGACTATTTCTTGGTACGACGACTATACGATGAGTTCCCAGGCCTGCTGGCGCACCCGGACCCCGCTGCCGAGCTGCCCCAGGGTGTTCTGACGCGCGGGCGGATCCCGATCGACTGACCTCTGAGCAAAAAAAACGCGGCCCGGACTCACGAGGAGCGCCGGGCCGCGGGCCAGGCCATCGCGATAGGTCCGGTCGTATCGGGGGCGACCGGGTGCCTGCGCTGGGGGTCGCGATAACCTCGCCAAGCTCGGTTGCGAGCAGCTGCAGATGTGAAGTTACACGGCCGGTTGCGGAGATTCCTGCGAGGCCGTCCATGAAATTTCCCTCATCTTCGGCGGTCCTTATCCGACGAAGCTGAGATAGTCACACAGCCTGGAACATGCAGGCGGGCCGCTTGAATCGAGAATGCCTGGCTCGCAGCGATCGGGGCTAGCTAGGCAGCCGCCAGCCGGCGTCCCGTCAACCGCTCCAGAACCTTGAGAGGCGCCAGCTCCGGATGGCGCTGGGCCGCCACGGGGAGGTAGAAGGTCTGTTCCAGGGCATTGCGCCCGGCGAGCGCGGCATGCGGCACCTGGTCCGTAAAAACCAGCCAGACGCTCGGCCCGAAGGCGATCTCGCGCCGGGGCGAATTCGCCTGATACCGGGCATCCGCCTTGGCCATGTCATGCAACTGGAGCATGTAATGGTCATAGGGGCTGCGCAGGCTGCGGGTCACGCGCACGGCTCTGAGCAGGGCGGCAGAGCCGGGAAGCGGCGGGCGGATGCGGGGCAGATAGGCGGCGGCGACCTGCTCGAAGCGCTCCCCGGTGCGCCACTGGCGAGGATGCCCCTCGGGATCGACATTGGCGAAGATCCGGAGAATCCGCTTTCCCCCCGTCGGGGTCGAGGGAAAGGCGTCGGTATGCAGCCGGGTGTCGTCGGAGCGCCAGGAGGATGGTGGCCGGCCGGCAATCTCGACGGGCCGGAAGGAGGTCCGGCCGGTCTCGAGGCGAGCCCCATAGGAGGGTGCAATCCCCAGCACCAGCCCGCGGGCCAGCTCCCGGAATCGGCTCATCATGCGGGTCAGCTGCTCGACCGGCGCATTCGCCGGATCGACGGCGCTGAGCCGGCCGCTGGTCGGGTCGAGGCTGATGTTCTTCGCTCCGACCACCGTGAGGCCGCGGGCGACCAGCGCGCGCTCCTCGGGCTGAAGCTCGAAGACGAGCCTGGGGAAGTGCACCACGGCACCCTGCTCCAGGGCGTCGGCGGCGGCCCCCGGCCAGGGGCCGTCCCAGCCGGCCGTCTCGAAGGCGAGGAGGGGGACGAGATCGCTCATGGGCGCCAGCATACACCGGATCCCGGGCGGCTTGCATTCGGGAGGCCCGCTCGCCATCCTGCGGGCTCCTCTGAAGGTTGAAGCGCTTGGCCATCCGCGTCGGACTCTTCGTCACCTGCCTCGTCGATCTCTTTCGTCCCAGCGTGGGCTTGGCCGCCGCCAAGCTCCTCGAGGAGGCGGGCTGCATCGTCGAGGCGCCCTCGGCCCAGACCTGCTGCGGCCAGCCGGCCTACAACTCCGGCGACCGCAAGACCGCCCAGGCCATCGCCCGCCAGGTCGTGGACCTCTTCGAAGGCTTCGATCATGTGGTGGCGCCCAGCGGCTCCTGCGGCGGCATGCTGCGGGCGCATTTTCCCGAGCTGCTGGCCGACGACCCGCGCTATGCCGCCCGGGCGCAGGCGCTGGCGGCAAAGAGCCATGAGCTCGTCGCCTTCCTGGTCGATGTGCTGGGACGCGAGCGCGTGGCGGCGCGCTTTCCGGGCCTGGTGACCTATCACGATTCCTGCTCGGGCCTGCGCGAGCTGGGCGTCAAGGCCCAGCCGCGCCGGCTGCTGAAGAGCGTCGAGGGGCTGGAGCTCAAGGAGCTGCCGAGTGCCGAGATCTGCTGCGGGTTCGGCGGCACCTTCTGCATCAAATATCCGGAGATCTCCGACCGCCTCGTCTCCGAGAAGGCCGAGGACATCGAGAGGACATTGTCGGGCTCCAAGGGCGCGACCACGCTGCTCGCCGGCGATCTCGGCTGCCTGTTGAACATGGCCGGCAAGCTCGGCCGGCGGGGAGTGAAGGTGAGGGTGCGCCATGTGGCCGAGGTCCTGGCCGGCATGGCCGAGGGACCCGCCATCGGCGAGGGGAGCGGCGAGGGATGAGCACCATCGCCCCGGAATCCTCTCATCTGGATTCCCTGCATTTCAAGGACAACGCGAAGCTGGCGCTGGCCGATGCCAATCTGCAGAAGGCGCTGGCGGGCATGGACGATACCTTTGTCGCCTATCGCGCCCGCGCGGTGGAGCGATTGCCGGAGTTCGAGGCCCTGCGCGATGCGGCGAAAGCCATCAAGGATCATGCGCTGGCCAATCTCGACTTCTATCTCCAGCGCTTCGCCGACAAGGTCGAGGCCGGCGGGGGGCACGTGCATTGGTGCGTCGATGCCGATGCGGCGCGCGCGGCAGTGCTCGCCATCTGCCGGCGCGTCGGCGCCCGCACGGTGACCAAGGGCAAGACGATGATCGGCGAGGAGATCGCCATCAATGATCACCTTCAGGCCAACGGCATCGAGCCGGTGGAGACCGACCTCGGCGAATACATCATCCAGCTCCGCCACGAGACTCCGAGCCATATCATCGCGCCGGCGATCCATCTGACGGTGGAGCAGGTGGGCGAGACCTTCCGCGAGGCCCACCAGGACCTGGACCCCAAGCGCCCCCTCGTCGATCCCGGCGACATGCTGACGGAGGCCCGGGCCAAGCTGCGCAAGCGCTTTCTGGCCGCCGATGTGGGCATCACCGGCGCCAATTTCCTTATCGCCGAGACGGGCAGCACGGTCATCGTCACCAATGAGGGCAATGGCGATCTGACCCAGATCCTGCCCAAGGTGCATATCGTCATCGCCAGCATCGAGAAGATCGTGCCGACTCTCGCCGATGCCGCGACCATCCTGCGGGTGCTCGCGCGCTCGGCCACGGGGCAGGAGATGTCGGTCTACACCACCTTCTCGACCGGTCCGCGCCGGCCGGGCGATCTCGACGGGCCGGAAGAATTCCATGTCGTGCTGCTGGACAATGGCCGGACAGCACTCCTGGGGACCGAGTTCGAATCGATGCTGCGCTGCATCCGCTGCGGCGCCTGCCTCGATCATTGCCCGGTCTATCAGAAGGTCGGCGGCCATGCCTATGGCTGGGTCTATTCCGGCCCGATGGGCGCGGTGCTGACGCCGGGCCTGCTGGGCATCGAGAAGGCCACGCCGCTGCCCGGTGCCTCGACCTTCTGCGGGCGCTGCGAGAGCGTCTGCCCGATGCGCATCCCTCTGCCGAACATGCTGCGCCACTGGCGCGAGCGCGAGTTCGAACGCCATCTGACGCCGGCGCGCTATCGCAGCGGCATAGCGCTCTGGAGCTTTTTCGCGCGTCGTCCGCGGCTCTATCGCCTTGGCGCAGGCCTGGCCGCACGCCTGCTGGGGGCGCTGGGAGGCCGGCGCGGTGCCTTCCGCTCCCTGCCGCTGGCCGGCGGCTGGACCGCCTATCGCGACATGCCGGCCCCGCAGGGCCGGAGCTTCCACCAGCTCTGGGCGGCGAGGAAACGGTGAGCCGCGAGCGGATCCTCGGCAATATCCGCCAGGCGCTGAAGCGCTCCTCGCCGCCGGATACCGTGCCCCTGGAGACGCGGCTGAGCGAGGCGCCCACGGGGCCGATCCCCGCGCGTGGCCAGCTTCCGCGCGCCCAGCGCATCGAGCTCTTCATCGAGATGGCCAAGCGCGCGGTCGCAAGCGTTACGCGGGTCCCAAGCACGGCGGAGGTCCCGGCCGCGGTGGCGGAGTTCCTGGCCCGGGAGAACCTCCCGGCGAGACTCAAGCTCGCTCCCGATCCGGCGCTTACGGGCCTGCCCTGGGAGAGGCGGCCGCTGATCGAGGTCTCGACGGGCGCCAGTGGCGGCGATGATCCTGTCTCCCTCTGCCATGCCGAGGCGGGAATCGCCGAAACTGGAACGCTGATGCTGGCCTCGGGGCCCAAGAGCCCCAG